>CAYQAQ010000220.1:0-5850 GCA_964415495.1 uncultured candidatus Brocadiaceae bacterium
TTGTCGGGAAGCTTAAGGCTGCGCCGGAGCTTCGCCCAGAGCTGGGGCTTCCGGTACCGGGACCGATTCGGCGGTCGGCGCCACCGCGGGCATCTCCGCGGACTTCGGTCGCAGCACGAACCACCACAAGGCCGCGCCGCTCGCGAGAGCGACGAGAATGAGGACGATGGCGATCCGGCGGACCGGGGAAGAATCCGCATACGGATCATCGCCGCCGACTCGCTGCGCATCGCGTGGCAGGTGCTTCATTGCGGTCAGGGCACGGCCGAGGCCGAACGTGATCCGGACCCGGCCATTGATGGCCCAGCCCGATCCTTCGAGCAGGGGGCCAAGGGTGCGTTGACGCAATTTCAGCGTCGCGATCACCATCGAAGGCAGGGAGATCGCCAGCATGACGCCGGGCACGACGAGGAGCTGCTGCCACCACGCCAGTTCGGCGATGGCGCCGGCCAGGGCACCGGCGGCGGCACCGAGCGCGCCAAGGGCAAGGCCGATGGCGGCGAAGATGCCGACAAAGCGCGCGACATCAAAGGGCGGCTTCTTGGCTTCGGCGGGTGCTGCAGCCGGCGCCGTAGCGGCGGCCTGCGCCTTGGCGGCGGCCTGATCCTGGACCGCTTTATCTTTCGCGGCGGCAAACTTCTCGATCTGCTCTTCGATTAGGCGGATGAACTTCTTGTACGGCGACCAGAATGCTTGGCGGATACTGATCGGATTATCGACCAGCTTGACCACGGTGGCATCCCAGTCCTGGCCGAGGCGGTCGTAGAACACGCCGCGCCGACCGATGATGAGGTAATCGCTGTCGCCTTGGGTCATCGCGGCCGCGATGGTGAGCTTGGCCCCGCCGGGGCGGACACATTCGCAATAGACCAAGCACAGCTTACTGTGAATGGCGAGTGTGCTATGAGCGGCAATGTCGGTGACGCGCACGCACAGATCGCAACTGCGCTGATCGAGATACAGTGTGCCGGCCTGGAAGATCGCCTGGCGGTTGGCGCCGTAAAAGTCGCCGAAGTTGAGGTAGTTGCGCAGAAGCTTGCCGAGGTCGCGGCTAAAGCGCAGCAGGCGTTCGAGATCATCGAGGGCACCAAGATCGCCGGCCAACGTTTTGTCTTGGCTAATCAAGGTGGCGAGTCGGCCCAGCAGATCGCCGCTGCGCAGGGCACGGATGCGGGCGATGCCGAGCTTCTCGACGCGCTCGCCCTTCTTGCCGGTGGTCCACGCAGCGAAGGCGGCAAAGCGGGCGGTGAGATCACGGAAAGCGGCTTCGCTCAGCGCCAGGGTGCTGCTGCCGAGCAGGGGTGCGACCACCGCCACGCGGAAGGCCTCCAGGCGCGTCGACCACGCGGGGTTGACGCCGTCGCCGAGGGCGAGAGGCACACCGGATTCGACCCGCCGCAGTGGCAGGGCCTCAATATCATCGCCCAGATTGCTGAGATCGTGGCTGGCGATGGTGGCATAGGCGGCGGCATCGCGGTTGAGTGGCTCGGCTGCGCGCGTATCGAAGGCGGCAAGGCGCCCGCGCGCGAACCAGTCGGCGATCTTGTCGCGCACGGCAGCGAAGGCGGCGTAGGCGGCTGGGGTGGCCTTGCTCAGGGGCAGGGTGTCGGATCCGGACGCAACAGCGCGTTCGCCCTCGCTCCACCAGCTGTCGTAGGCGGCCAGGTCGGCCGCGAAGGCCTCGGCGGTAGGCTGATCGACCCCCGGGGCTCCACTGCGATCGGTGAGCTCGCCGCAGGTGGCAATGATGTCGGCAATAACCGTTTTGAGTTCGGCGTCGGTAGTCTGATCGGCGGTGATGATGCCATCGCCATTGAAGGCGGTCTTGGTGAAGATCCGCGCGGTGTCGGTGGTGTCGGCGATGGTGATCGCGGTTTCGCCGCTGCGGCCGAGATTGATCAGCACCTGCTTGGCTGCACCGACGAGAGTGCCGCCCGCGGGCGAGCTGGCGAAGGCGGCGAAATCCAGTTTGTCGACCCCGCGCAGGGCAATGGTGGGATCTTTGAGTCGTTCGGCGGTCCAGGCCGCTGCAGCGACGAGCTCCTCAGAGCGCACGCGACCGTCCTGGTCGCGATCGAGCAGGGCGAGGGTACGGGGATCGAATTCCAGGCCGCTGACCGGACAACTCAGCGCCACCCACAGCTTGCGGTCGACCTCGCCGAGCCGGCGGAGATCGTCGGCCTTGCTGGGTCGAATCTGATCAAGGTTGCCGGCGCGGAAGACGTCCCAGGTATGGGTCATGGATGCTCCGAGGCGAAAAGCCCGTTCACCAAGTGTAGGTCAGACCGAGTAGGGTGTCCTGGCGGACACTCCAGGCGTTGTAGCCATCGCCAGCCGCCTTGGTGCGATCGTCAGGGCGGGTTTCGTAGTGGGCCCGCAGGCCGACTTCCAAGGTGAGGTATTGGCTGAGGTTGGCGGTGACCCCGGCCGTGATGAGGTTGATCACGTGGCCGATATCCTCGAACTCCGCGAAGCCTTCGTACTGCGCGAAGTAGCGCAGCCGTGCGTCGCGCTGGTGCTCCAGGCGCAGGTAGACTTCAAGACCGGTTTCGGTCTCTTTGTCGGCGCTGGTGAGCGAATCGCCATAGCGCTTGCGAACGCTGGCGCCCAGGCGGCCTTCGGCCTTGGACTTGACCGACCAGAAGTCCTCAAACAGCTGACCGTAACCGAGACTTGCCTTGAGCAGGCCCGGCGTGAAGGGATCGCGCTCCGGTTCGGGACCAGTAAAGACACTTTCCCAGCCCCAGCTGGCGAAGCCGAAATGCGGCTGATGGAATAGATGGCGATAGACGCCGTCGTAGCGCACTTCATCAGTATCTTCGAGCCACGGCGTATCCTCGTCCTTCTTGCGCCCGTACTTGGCGACCAGAGCGTGATCGACCGCGTGCTTGCCCTCGCGGAAGACAAGCCCGGCTTCGAGGCTCAGGCGGTAGGCAAGCGTCTCGCTCGCACCGGCGATGGACGGATCGCGCGAGGTGTCGCTGTTGCTGGTGAGAACGCTGGAGCCGAAGGCGCCGACCTTGCCGGTGGTCGCCCAGCGCGGTGGTTCGGGCGTGGGATCGGTTGCCGGGGCGTCTTCGGCGTGCAGCGTCAGCGGCAAGGCCAAGGCCAGCCCACAGATCAGGCGACCAGGGATCAGGCGCGGAGGAATCGGACAGAGAGGGGACATACGAGCTCCTGGTTTCACGCTGTCGCGATAGACGGGGACTAGGTGGTTTCGGGTTTCGCGAAGGCTGCACGATGTTCAGGTGCGCAGCGATGCAATTGAAAAGTCGCCGCCGAGGCAGCACGCTTAGCGCGCGGCGGTGCTGATCGTCGGTGCGACGAGAATGCGGATATAGGCCGGGAATTGCGGGCACGCGATCTCAGCATGGGCCGAGGTCACCGGTGCGCGCTCATCCACGGACGGGAAGCCGAAGGCCAGGCGACGCAGGATACGATGATTGCGATCGTACAGCAGCAGCGCGACATCGGGATCCGCCGCACCGAGCGGCCGCTGCACGGTGACGGCGGTGGCGATCATGCCCGGACGCGTGCCGGCTTCGACGCGGACGGTCAGCGCATACGCGCCGCCGAGAGCGACCGTGCGACCAGCGGTGATCGAGATGAAAGGCGAGCGCACGCCATCATCCGCGAGCAGATCCTGCCACGCGGTACCGGTGACGCGTCCGAGGTAACGCTCCAGATCATCGCGAGTCGTCGCCAATTCGCGGGTCAGCACCTCGGCGCGGGCGACCGCGTCTTCGCGCGCGGTGGCGTCACGGCGCGTCGACGATCGGAGCGTCGCCAGTTCATGGGCGAGCAACTCGGCACGTTCTGCGGCCTGCGTCAATTCAGCGAGCTGCTGCGCCTGCACTTGCGTCTGCGCTTCCAGGCGGCGCGTGCCATCGGCGAGAATCGTGCCGAGGCGCGCTTGCCGCTGCAGAGCCACCTGCAATTCGTCCCGTTCGCTGGTCAACGTCGCGATGCGCGTGGCGGCCAGCGACACGCGGTCGTCGGCTTCGCGCAGGCGGGCGGCTTCATTGCGCGCGTGGCGCAAGAGGTCGCTCATCTGCGCCGCCTCCGTCCGGGCGATACTCGCTTCGCGGTGGCCCTCATCGCGCACCGTTGCAATGTCGGCGAGGTCGCGTTCGAGCACCTGCAAGCGGGCGAGATAGGCCGCTGATTGCTGGCGCTCCTGGTCCAGTTCAGCGCTCATCGGCGCCGGCTCGACCACGGTTTGCGGGGTCAGGCCAATGGCGACACCGATGGCTGCCACCACCAGACTGGTGCAGGCGAGGGCGAGGTAGAGTCGCTCGCGCCGTGGCGCGGGGCGACGGTTGGGGGCGACGACCGGTGCGATGGCGGCGAAACTGCGCGTCGCATCGCGGACCGGATCGGGCTCATCCAAACGCGAATACGTCTGCTCATCTTCACCAGCCAAAGCCCCAGCAGCCATCGGCGACCAGCACGCGCGGGTTTCATCGTCTTCGTTTGCTAAAACCGGTTCGGCAACGCCGCGAATGCCTTGGAAGCGCGTGGCGGCATTCCACAGGAAGCCCTCAATGCGCGCGCCGGTGAGATTGGCGCCACGCAAATCAGCGCCACTGAGCACCGTGCGTGACAGGACGGCTTTGGTCAGATCCGCTTCACGCAGATCCGCCCCGGTGAGATTGCAGCCGCTGAGGTCGGCACCGGTCAGGCACGCGCGCTGCAGATTCGCACGCTTGAAACTGGCGCGACGTAGGTTGGTACCGGAGAGATCCGCCCCCGAGCAATCGGCGGCGTCCATGACCGCATCGCGCAAATCCGCGAACCGTAGACTGCGGCCGGCAAGGGGGGCTTCGGGCCAGTGCAGGCCGACCAGGTGAAAACCGTCAAGCCCGCCATCGGCGTGACGATCGGCGGCGGCTAACAGGGCGGGAATGTACGCGTCGTCCTTGTGCACTTTGGGATCGTGCCATAGGCAGCGGTCAGCACCGTCGACCGTGGCGTGTGGGCACGGCGTATGCGACTCCGCATATTGGTGGCCGCAGGCGCCCATGTCAGCGGCTTTCGCGGTCGATGGCGGGCGTCGGCGATGCGTCGGTGGCTGAGATCGCGGTGGGGCGTGGTTCGATCAGGCGATCGACGCGGCGATGGAGTTCGCGCAAGCGCGGATCTTCGTCGCCGTGATGGGCTGCGGCCGCGTGCAGCAGCGCTTTGCTCGCATCGGGCCGATGCTCGGCGTAGATTTCGGCGAGCAGAAAGTGCGCTTCACGATCCGCGGCACTGCGGCGATCGTTGCCTTCGGCGACTTCGCGTTCGAGCAGCGTGATGGCGCGATCGTAATCGCCGATGGCATAGAGATACGCGCCGAGCTTGCCGTTGGCTTCCGGAAAATCTCCGGCTTCGCCCAAGCAGCGTTCGAGATCGTCACGCATGGCGACGCGGCGCGGGGGCACCTGACGTTCATACCACAAGGCGCGCCGCCACAGGGCGCGGGCAAGGTCATGGCCGCTGGCGGCGGCAACCGCGCGATTGAGGGCTTCTTCGGCAATGGCGCCGTCGCCCTGGCGCTCGCGCGCCAACGCCAGGTTCAGCCACGCATCGACCCGACTGGGTTCCAGCGCTACGGCTTGCTCGAGCTGTTCGCGCGCGATTGCCAGCGCATTGCTGGACCCCGCGAGCGGACCCAGCATCACGGTACCGAGATTGTAGCGTGCGGCGACGTGGCGGTCATCGGCGGCGATCGCTTGTTCGTAGGCGCGCCGGGCTTCGAGGTGACGCCCCTGGGCGTCGCGCACCGAGCCCAGGCCATAAAAATATTCGGCCTGTTCGCGCGGCCGCGTCGCGGCATGGCGGGCGGCTTCGGTGTAATGGATGGCGGCG
>CAYQAQ010000221.1:0-5835 GCA_964415495.1 uncultured candidatus Brocadiaceae bacterium
CAGGGTGTGCACAAGCGGTCCGAGGCCCAGGGCCCGACCTGGCACGTGGCCATGCGCCGGGGCCTGCGCCGCAAGCACAACCCGTTCATCGAGCCCGACTTCGTGGCCGAACGGGTGGAGAAGATGAAGGCGGGAATCCGCGCCAAGGTCGAGCATCCGTTCCGCGTGGTCAAGCAGCTGTTCGGGTTCAGCAAGGTCCGGTACCGAGGGCTGGCCAAGAATACGGCGCAGCTGGTCACGCTGTTTGCGCTGTCCAACCTGTGGATGGCGCGTCGAGATCTGATCGGAGCGCGGGGATGAGTGAGCCTGCAGCGGCCACAAGGGCCGCGAAGAGCTCCGAAAACGCCACGCGCGGCGTTGAAAACGGCATCAAAGCCATGCTGGTCGAGCCTGCCGGCGCCATCGCAGCATCAACTCGTCGCAAACGCCGCTTCGCAGCGAGTTGCGCAGACCTTCCTTAACGCACCCGCAGCGTCCCAACGACCAGCAATCGCTGCGACCGGGTGTCGAATCTCACGACCACCCCCTCGCCCTTGGTCGGCGACTGACCCAGGAGCGGCTGGATGTTCAGCCAGTGCGTCACCAGCACGAGTGTGTCTGCCGACTGGTGCTGTCGGATGCGCTCCAGCACGGCGGCCGTCTGCGCCTGCGCGTTCATATGCGGGTTGGTCTGTGGGTTGAGCACGTTCAGCGCTGCCCAAGGCTCCTGCTGGCCGAAGGCAATCAAGGCCGTGTCGCGGGTGCGGCACCACTCGCTGGCAAAGACCTTGCCGATTCGGATGCCGCGCCTTTGCAGTGCTTGCCCGAGGCGGCCGGCCTGCTCGCGGCCCTCGGCCACCAACTGGCGCTGATAGGTGCAGTCGCCGAAGCGGTACAGGGGATGTGGGTCACCGTTGCCGGGCTCGTCCAGACTGTGCCGAAGCACCAGCACATGGCCGCCCTGAGCCAGCGCGGACCATACGGCAGATTCCTCGGCCGAGCTTGCTGCTGACACCCAGGCGGGAAAGATCACTGCAACGGCCAGAAGGGCTGCAAGCCCCCGGCGAGGCGTCCACATCACGGCTGCACCCGGCCAAGCGCTGGCAGGCCGGCACCTTGCACCCGCAACACGATGCCTTCACCCGAGGCCGGGGCGATGCCGGTGAGCGCGCTGATGTTGACCTGGTGCGTGGCCACGACGAGCACGCCCGGCCCCCGCCAGTGGGCCAGGAAGCGCCGAGCCGCCGTGGTCTGCGCCTCGCGCTTGTCCGGCGCGTCGAAGAAGGAGTTGAACGCAGCGAGCTCGCGCGGTGGCCCACCGAAGGCCAGCTCGGCCGTCTCGCGGGCGCGGCACCACTGCGAGCTGACAACGGCGCCGACCTGGATGCCTCGATCCCGAAACGCTTGTCCGATGCGCCGTGCCTGAGCGCGGCCGGTCTCGTCGAGGTTGCGCTGGGTCGCGCAGTCCTCAAGCCGGAAGCCCGGCGGATCGCCTCCTCCTGGCGCATTGGCGTGACGGAACAGCACGATGACACCGTCACGCATGCCGCTCCAGCCGTCGGCTGCTGCTGGCTGGGCTTCCCCGGCATTGGCGCCGCCCCCTACCCCAAGCACAATCAGCACAAGGGCTCGGACCCAGCGAGCGAAGGCGCGCAGGCCTGCGCCATCACGCAGCCGCATCACGGGGCACTCCGCGCACAGCGAAACCCGATGTACACCACCGTGGTGTTTCCCGGCTTGCTCTGCAGGTAGTCCACCTGCATCTGCGCCTGGCCGTACCACCAGGACCCGCCGCGCGTGCGGCGCTCGGTGTTGCCGCCGAGCCCGGCCGGCTCATCGACCCACTCCCAGGCGTTGCCGCCCATGTCGTGCAGGCCGTTCACGCCCGCTGGCGTGGCGGTGACCAGCGCATGTCCGTCGCCACGCCACAAGCGTGCGCCCGCGTTGATGGCGCGCGCTTTGGCAGCAGGTCCGCAGTCGCCAAGGCACTGCGCGCCGCTGGCCAGCTCACCTGTAGGGTAGCGGTAGCGGGTGCCGCGCACGAAGCCCGGCGGCGGCGTTGCCCGCTGCTCGGTGTACGCGGCGCTCACCCATTCGGCATCGGTGGGCAGCCGCCCGCCGGCCCAGCGGCAGAAGGCTTGGGCTTCGTCGAAAGTGAGATGCACCGCGGGCTCGCCATCGGCGGCAGGTTTGCCGAAGGGTGTGCGCCAGGTCCAGCCCGCCTTCTTTGCCCAACCCGCTTCGTACACCTCGCCTCCGCCGTTGCGCTCGGCAAGCGTCACGGTCTTCGTCGCCTCGACAAATCGCTTGAACTGACCGACCGTGGTTTCGGTGCGCGCGATACTGATGCTGCCCACGGGAACCCAATCCACCGCAGGGCCCGCGGCGCCCACTGCAGCGGCCAGCGGGGCCACGCTGGCGATCAGCGCCGCCGCTGCAAGACGCGCTGGACGTACGGTGGCCTTCACAGCCGCGCTCGCAACGCACCCTGCGCGCGCCGGATCACACCCGGATACTGCGCCTGCTTGTCGGGATACCAAGGCATCGAGGCCAGTTGGCCGAATCCAGCGATGCCCTCCATGTGACGCACCATGCGCTGGCGCATCGCCGCATCCGGCAGCGGCCCGCGCAACGTGGCCACGTTCTGCGCCGCATGTTCAGGGTTGGAAGTGCCGGTGAGCACTGTGGTGACCGCTGGGTTCCCCATCACCCACTTGATGAAAAACTGCGCCCAGTTGTTGGCGCCGATTTCCCGCGCGAACGCCGGCAGCGGCTGCCCCGCCACGACCTTGTGCAGCCGCCCCTTTTCCATTGCCATGTTGATGAAGACGCCCACCCCCTTGTCGGCGGCAGCGCGCAGCAGCCGTTCCTCGGCGCCGCGGTTGAAGATGGAATAGTTCACCTGCACGAAGTCGAGCTGGCCGCGCTCCACCAGATCGGCCAGGATCGCGTGATAGGCATTCTCGTGGTGCGACGCGCCGACGTAGCGGATCAGGCCCTCCTTCTTCCAGGCGCGCAGGATCGGCAGCACCACGTCAACGTTGACAAGGCTGTGGCAGAACATCAGGTCGATCTTCGAGCGCCACAAGCGCAGCAGTGATTGATCCAGGCTCGCGCGGGCATGGCTCTCGTCGGCGAGGAAGTCGCCCGTTGACCAGATCTTGTTGCTGATGAAGACCTTGTCTGCGAGGCCCATCGCGCCAAGGAAGCCGCCGACGCTGGTCTCGCCGGTGCCGTACAACGGCGACGTATCGATCACGCCCACCCCAGCCTCCATGTATTGCCGCGTGATGTCGCGCAGGTGGTCGCGGTTGCTGCCGGGCAGCAGGTCGAAGGTCAGGAACGTGCCGAGGCCCAATGCGGTCAGCGTTTCGTTGCTGCGGCCGACGTTGCGGGTGATGACAGCGCCGGCCGGCGTCTGCGCCTGCGCCTGTGCCGCAGCGGGCGGCACCAGGCCAGCGGGCAACACGGCAGCGGCGGCGAGTGCGCCCTGCAGCAGTCGGCGGCGATCGGGTCGGGGTTGGCTCGGTTGAAGTTGAGGCAGCGTCATGTCGGGCTCCGGGTCCAGAGTGGAAAGGTGCATTGACTCTGGACGCCGAACCGAACAATCGCGGGACGATTGGATAACAGGGCTGTTATCCACACCGACGCCCAGTGACCGGACAATCCACCCATACTCGCTTCGCCACCGCCATCATGCTGCGACTGCTCGTCATCGAAGACGAGGCCAAGACCGCCGACTTCCTGCTGCAAGGCCTGAACGAAAACGGCTACGTCGTCGACGTGGCCCGCGACGGGCAAGAGGGCCGCCGCCTGGCTTTGGCCGGGGACTATGCGCTGATTCTGCTGGACGTGATGCTGCCCGGCATTGACGGCTTTTCGCTGCTCGGCGCCATCCGCCAGCAGCGCCAGACGCCGGTGTTGATGCTGACAGCGCGCGAAGCGGTGGAAGACCGCGTGCGCGGCCTTCAAGGCGGCGCCGACGACTACCTCGTCAAACCCTATTCGTTTGCCGAGTTGCTGGCGCGCATCCAAGCCTTGCTGCGCCGCGGCCAGGCCAGCACCCTCAGGCCCATGAGGCTGCGGGTGTGTGACCTGGAACTCGACCTGGAAACCCGCCGCGTCGCCCGTGCTGGCCAGCGCTTGGAGCTCACGCCCAAGGAGTTCAAGCTGCTGACCCTCTTCATGCGGCGCAGCGGCCAGGTGCTCTCGCGCGCCGTGCTGGCTGACCAGGTTTGGAACATGAGCTTCGACTCCGACAGCAACGTGGTCGAGGTCTCGGTGCGCCGGCTGCGGGCCAAGATCGACGACCCGTTCGCGCCCAAGCTGCTGCACAACGTGCGCGGCATGGGCTATGTGCTGGAGGAGCGCAGCCGATGAGCGCAGCAACCTCGATCCTGCGGCGACTGTCTTGGACGATGGTGGCCTGTTCGGTGCTGGGCCTTGCTGCTCTGGCCGGCGCCCTTTACGTGGCCATCGGGTGGAAGCTCGAACGCAATCACCAGGCCCAACTCGATCGCCGCGTCGTCAAGCTCAGCGACATCGCGCAGAAAGCCGAGCGCGATGGGGTTGACCTCGCCCAGCGGCTGGCCGAATACGCGCCGCGCCGGCCCGGCACGCGGCTGGCGGTGTTCACCCCCGATGGCCGTACGCTGTACGCCGATGCCGACCTGCCGGCGCATGAGCTGAGCGGCCCGGTGCGCACGCGCAAGTTTGCGCCCACCGGCGTCACGCAGTCGATGCAGGGTTTGCGCTTCCGTATCGACATCGACGTGGCCGAAAGCGCCGAGCTGCTGCATTCGGTGGCCGGCATACTGTTGTTCGGCGTGGTCTTCGGCTCGGCCGGCATCGGCTCGGTGGCGCTGTGGCGGCTGCGTCGCGAGTTGTTGCCCCTCAAGACCCTGACGCACCAGGTGCAGCGCCTGACACCGGGCCGCTTGGCCCGCGGCGTCTCCACTGCTCAACCCGTCGAGGAGCTGCAACCCTGGGTCGAACAGTTCAACGCTCTGTTGCGGCGGCTGGATCAGGCCTATAGCCAACTCGAGAGCTTCAACGCCGACGTCGCCCATGAGCTGCGCACGCCGTTGAACAACCTCATCGGCCAGACCGAGGTGGCGCTCAGCCGCGAGCGCAGTGCCGAGCAGCTGCGCGATACGCTGTCGTCCAATCTGGAGGAACTGCAACGCTTGGCCAGTATCGTGCAGGACATGCTGTTTCTCTCACGCGCCG
This sequence comes from uncultured candidatus Brocadiaceae bacterium, assembly GCA_964415495.1. Classification (GTDB taxonomy): domain Bacteria; phylum Planctomycetota; class UBA11346; order UBA11346; family UBA11346; genus CAYQAQ01. Next base: position 5,209 of record CAYQAQ010000221.1, read on the forward strand.
ATCGTGGCGCTTCGGCCCGCCGCGGGGACCCCGTGTCGCTGGCGGCAGTGGTGCGCGACGTGTTCGAGTTTCACGACGCGGCGATGGAAGAGCGGCAGCTTCACGCCAGTGTGCACGGCGATGCCCGGGTGTCTGTGGATGAGGCCTTGTTCCGCCGCGCCGCATCCAATCTGCTGTCCAACGCCACACGCCATGGTGACCCCGGCAGCGCCATCTGCGTGCGCATCGCGCCAGCCGGCGACGAGGCGGTGCAGGTCTGCGTCGAAAACGTCGGATCGCCCATCGGCGCCGAAGTTCTGCCGCGCATATTCGATCGCTTCTATCGCGCGGACGCTGCGCGCGCCGATGGTGACGCGCACCACGGCCTGGGCTTGGCGATCGTGGCAGCCATTGCCCGCATGCACGGCGGACAGACCTTCGCAAGCTCGGCCGAAGGACTGACGCGAATCGGGTTCTCTGTGCAGGTTCAAGGTGCTGCATGAAGACCCTGCAGCAAGCAGAAGAGCGACGCAAGACAGTGGGGCCCGAAGTGGGCCGGAGATGATCAATGGACATTCGTCAGAGCTATGACGCTGCGGCCCAGGCGTACGCCGAACACCTGTCGGAAGAGCTCGCTGGCAAGCCGCT
>CAYQAQ010000222.1:0-3940 GCA_964415495.1 uncultured candidatus Brocadiaceae bacterium
ACCGGCGTCTCGACTGCTTGCCACGCCGCTTCGGTGCTGGTCGTCATTGCGGACAGCATGCCGACGTTGCTGACGCGGGGGAGCGGGAACCGGCGCTGGTTGCGGGCGCACAGCACGCCGTTGTTGTGCTGGCCGCTGGGGCGCAGCAGGCGCTCGCGTCACGTGCTGCTGGGATACCGCAGCCGGTGGCGACGACAGCCGGGTCGAGCATGTCTTCCGTGGTGGCGAAGATTTCCCAGCGGCGGCCATCGGGATCGGCGACCCACACCTTGTCTTGACGGGCGTGGCAACAGACCACGCCGTCCTGATGGCGCAGCGGCAGTCCCGCAGCCGCTAAGCGTTCCGCCAGGGCATGGACACTGGCCGGGTCCTTGACCTGCACGCCGTAGTGCTGGACGCCACTGCTGGCGACCGGCGCGACCTCGTGGTTCAGGCTGAGATTGACCGACGGATCCGTGGGCGCAAAGCGGGCATACCCGGGTCGAACCTTGTCGGGCTCAACGCCGAACAGGGCGCGATAAAAGACGATGCTGGCATCGAGGTTGGTGGTACCGAGACCGATATGGATGCGGGTCTGGCCGGGAAAGGATGTGACGGGGGGCATGTTGGGCCTCGCTTTCATCCTAGAGACGCAAGTCAGGGCAAAAGGATGCGCGCTTTCTGTACCGTTCGCAATGCACAGGAGACGCAGAGACACGGAGATTCGCAGGAGACGGACAGCCGCTGTCTCTGCCTGCTCCTCTCTGTCTTCCTCCGCGTCTCTGTGTCTCCTGTGACTTGGGCTCGTCTCCAGCCTTTTACATCACCTTCTTGCGCAACCGTCCCGCCAGATGCTCCAGCGCCACCACCGTGATGAAGATCGCCAGCAGGATGGTTGCCACGTGCTGGTAATTGAACATCTCGAAGCGACCCTTGAGTTCGACGCCGATGCCGCCTGCGCCAACGATGCCGATGATGGTCGCGGTACGCACATTGCGCTCTAAGATGTACTGCATGTAGGCCAGATACTGCGGCCACACCTGCGGGATCACCGCGTAGCGCAGCACGGTGAGGCGATTGGCACCTGCCGAACGGAGGGCCTCCTGCGGTCCGCGGTCGGCATTTTCCGCGTCGTCCGCGAAGAACTTGCCAAAGAAACCCGCGCAGTGCAGGCCAAGGGCGAGGATGCCGGGAACCGGGCCGAAGCCGAAGCCCAAGACCAGAATCATCGCCAGCACCAGTTCAGGCATGGCGCGCAGGAAGCTGGAAATGCCGCGCGCTACCGTGACCAAGCTGTGATGCGGTGAGAGGTTCCGCGCACCGAAGAAGGCTAACGGCGCGGCGACAACGACCGAGAGAATGGTCGCCCACAGGGCCATCTCGATGGTTTTGATCATCAGTTCGCCAACCCGCAGCAGGTAGCCGACGGGCTCCACCAACACGGTGGTGGTGACGGCGACCTGCTCCAGGGTCATCGTGGTGGTGTTGAAGCGCGGTTCGGTTCGAGTGCGGGTTTCGACGCGACTGAACCACGGCAGGTTGTCGGGATCGAAATGCTGGATGCGCCCGGTTTCGGTGACCTCACCGATGGCGAGTGGGAACATGCCAGCGGTGAAGCGCGCCATGCCGCCGCCGATCTCGCTGCTCTCCTTGAGGCCGACGGTGGCGACCGCGAATTCACCGATTTGGCGCAGGCCGCGATCGACCTCGACGCGTTTGGCTGACCATCCCAGGAGGATGACCACCACCAGCAGGATGCCGATGCTCCAGGAGGTAATCCACGGCTGCAGATTCCAGGCATCCGGTTTTTTCAATTCAGGCAAGACCGTCGTTGTCATGTGCAAACCCGTTCCGGTTCCCAGGTTTGGACCTGCGCCGCCGGTGCAGGAGCCGGTTTGGGGATCATGGCGGTGTCGCGCCCATACAACGCGGTAACGGTGCGGTCATCCAGTTCGGCTGCCGTGCCATCGAAGACCACTTGGCCGGCGTTGACACCGACAATGCGGTCGGCGAATTCACGTGCCAGGTCGACCTGATGCAAACTGCAGAGCACCGTACAGCCTTCGCGTTCACACGCCCGCCGCAGCAGCGAGAGAATCTCGCGGCTGGTGGCGGGATCGAGACTGGCGACCGGCTCGTCCGCGAGCAGCACGCGCGGCTTCAGCATGCAGGCGCGCGCAATGCCGACGCGCTGTTGCTGGCCACCGGAGAGCTCGCAGGCGCGCTTGTAGAGGTGGCGCTCGTCGAGGCCTACTTCGGAAAGCAGGTGGCAGGCGCGACGTTGCAGATGGATGGGGAACCAGCGCAGCAGCGCGCGCCACGTTGGTACGACGGCGAGTGAGCCGCTGAGCACATTCGACAGCACGCCGAGACGCTGACTGAGATGGAAGGATTGGTGGATCATGCCGACCTGCCGGCGAATGCTCGGCAGGGAGCGGCGATCAATGACGGTGCCGTCGAGACTGGCGGTGCCGGCGGTCGGCGTGACCAAGCCATTGATCACCCGCAGCAGGGTGGACTTGCCAGCACCGGACGGGCCGAGCACAACGCATAACTGACCAGCCGGGATTTCGAGGGAGATCCCGCGCACCGCGACGGTGCCGTCGGGATAGGTCATGCCCAAATTGCGAAAGGCCAACTGGGCGCCACGGAGCGCGGGATCAGCACTCATGTTACTTGCCCGCCTTGCGCAGCACCGCGGCCTTGAGGTCGTCGGTGATGATCGAGAGACGCGCACCAGCGGTCTCGAAGACTTCTTCCTTGATGGCCGAGTCGTAGCGATCGACCTTCTTGCCGCCGTAGCCACGGATCATTTCCGGATTCACGCCGGGAGCCGAGTGGATGGTGGCGAAGGCTTCGCGCAGTTTGGCCTTGGTCGCGGCCGGCAGGGTCGGATGCATGGCCATGGGCGGATTCGGGATCGGGTCGCTCTTGGCCAGGACGTGGAAGTTTTCGGCCTTGATCGTGCCCTGCTGCAGCGCCTTTTCGAAGGAGTCGAAGCTGGCGAAGGCGATGTCGATCTTGCCTTCATTCAGCGCGGCGAGCGAATTGGCGTGGCTGCCCGCGATGACGATCTTGCCGAGGTCATTGATCGGATCGACGCCATTCGCCATCAGCATCGCCATCGGATAGGCGAAGGAACTGGTCGAATTGACATCGCCGACCGCCAAGCTCTTGCCCTTGAGATCGGCGTAGGTCTTCATGCCCGAATTGGGCCGCACGAAGACACCAGCGTAGTACACGCTGTCACCCTTTTCGACCGAGACCGCGAGCAGCTCGGCGCCGCCGCGCTTCTTGGCTTGGAGATAGGTCACCGCGCCGAAGAAGGCGATGTCGACCTGGGCATTGGCCATGGCTTCGACCACCGAGGCGTAGCTCTGGCCGACGCGGATGTCGAAATGCATGCCGGTGGTGCGGGTGATCGCCGTGAAGACGGGAACGAAGTCAGCCTTGGTACCTTCTTCCGTGCCGCCGTCGGCGGGCACGAGCAGAACACGCAAGGGCGCCTTGTCGGTGCCACGATCGGCAGCCGCCAGGAAGGAGGTGAGCATGAGGGCGAACACGAGGAAAAGGGATCGCATAGCGGTCTCCATCCCGGGGGCGGCGTCCAGCGGCCCGTCGGGTTCGTCGCAGGTTGTGCCGACGTGTGAAGATCCGAGGTAGGCCCCGGCAATCATGCGGTGAAGGGCGAGGGGGGTCCGGTCTAGATGTCCGGATGCGTGGACACGGCTTGGGGCAACGATGTCATGGGCCGCAACAGTCTGGCGGATCGTCGCAGGTGAACACTGCCGGGGTTTGCCTGTCGGCGTAGGTGGCTAGGGTTCGTGTCCCTCGGAGGCACCATGCGTATCGCTCCCCGTTCCCGTCTGCTCATGATCGGCGATTCCGTCACCGACTGCGGTCGTGCCCGCCCGGTGGGCGAAGGCAACTCCGACGCCATCGGTAAGGGTTACGTGATGAT
>CAYQAQ010000222.1:3950-5795 GCA_964415495.1 uncultured candidatus Brocadiaceae bacterium
GTCGACGCCCTGCTGCATAACGCCTATCCCGCCCATCAGGTGCGCATCACCAACATGGGCGTCAGCGGCAACACGGTGCGTGATCTCGCTCGTCGCTGGCAGACCGACGTGCTCGACCTGAAGCCTGATTGGGTCGGGATCATGATCGGCATCAACGACGTGTGGCGCCAGTTCGACCTGCCCCGTCAGACCGAGTTGCATATCAGCGTCGAAGAATACGAAACCACCCTCGACGATCTCATCGAACAAACCCGGCCCAAAGTCCACGGCATGGTATTGATGACGCCCTTCTTCATCGAGGCCCTGCGCGACGACGCCATGCGCGCCCGCATGGACGCCTACGGCGCCGTGGTTAAACGCCTCGCCGCCAAACACGACGTGCTCTTCGCCAACACGCAGGCCGCCTTCGATCGCCTGCTCATGCACACGCATTCATCCGCCATCGCCTGGGACCGCGTGCATCCGAACCATTACGGCCACATGGCCTTAGCGCGCTGCTTCTGTGCGGCTATCGGCGCGGATCTCTCGCGCGTATAATCTGTTCGAATGAACAGGAGACGCAGAGACGCGGAGACTCCGCAGAGCATGTTGGCCTCTGTGCTTCCTCCGTGTCTCGGTGTCTCCTGTGCATGCGGATCTTAAGCGCGGCCGCGCCAGATCGCCACCGCGCCCAGCGCTGGCAACAGCGCTAGCGCCGTGAATGCACCGTCGAGACCGACCCACACCGCAATCAGCGCCGCCAGTAAGGGCGCAGCGGCTTTAGCGAGATTCGGCCCTAAAGCAAAAATACCGGCGACCGTCGCCAAGGTCGGCCCTGACCACGCGCGTGCCACCAGGGCTGCGCGCGTCGGCCATAGTGCGCCGTAGCCCAAACCGAACGTGATCGTGAAGGCAATCGCACCGGGCTTGCCGGGAATCAGCAGCAGCAGGCCGACCGCGACGCTCATCAAGGCAAATACGGTCACGGTGAGAATAATCAGCCCACGGCCGTCGCCGAGCATGCCGAAGACCAAGCGGCCAGCGATGCCGACCAAGGCGATGCTGCCGGCACACGCCGCCGCAAAGCCGAGCGTCTCACCGCGATCCACCAGAAAGGGCACGAAGTGCACCGGGATCGCGATGGCGGGAATCGACACTAGAATGAAACCAATCTGCAACCACCAGAAGCGCGCTTCGCGAAAGACCCGGCGCGCGCGTTGATCGCCGCTCGCAGTCGATGGCGGCATCACCGCATGGCGACGCGGCAACGAGACGATCAGCGGCAGGCCCATGACGGCAACCAGGCCGGCCAGGATCAGAATCGCCGTACGCCAATCGAAGGCGGTGCACAATCGTTCGGTCAACGGCATGAATACCGGACTGGCGAGGGCTCCGAAGAACGTCAGCAGCGTCAGCGCTTTGGCGCGGCGCTCGGGAAACCAGCGCGCGACCAGATAGAAGGCCGGTTCGTACAAGCATGCGGCCATCGTCAGCCCGAGCGCGCCCATAATCACCACATACAGCACGGGGTGCGTGACCTGTGACCACGCAAGCATGAGCAGCAAGCCACCCGCAACGCCGGTGACCATCGCGCCCCACGGACCGCGCCGATCGAAGATCGGCCCCAGGAACGGACCAGCCAACGCATACACCAGCAAGGTCAGCGAGAACGCGCCCGCGAGCAGGGTGGGACTCCAGCCCAACTCCTCGCGCATCGGCACCTGCACCACCGCGAAGGTGTAATAGAACACCGCCCAGCACACCATTTGCGCGACCGACAGGCGCAGCAGGCGCGGCCACGGCTGGGTCTGCGTGGCGGCCACGGATTCAGTCAGCACGGCGCTCGTCATGTCAGAGTCATACCAT
>CAYQAQ010000223.1:0-5182 GCA_964415495.1 uncultured candidatus Brocadiaceae bacterium
AAATCGGCATGCGCGATAACTCGCTGCCACCGTAGAGGGGGTTCTCGGCAATGACCTCATCGATCAAGGTCAGGGTGCGGTCGGAAAAGATTTCATGCAGGCCGCGGATGCCGATCATCGGATGCGTGCGATCGGCATACACGACATCGACCCCGGGCTGGAACATGAGCACATCGGCCACCTGTGTGTAGCCACCCAGGCGAATGTCGTCGTTGGTGGCGACATTGATCGGCACCGGACTCTCGGTGAGGCGGCCCGCACGCCGACTGCCGGACACCACCACGGGCAGTTCGTCAAACAGGGCGAGTTCATTATCGCCCAGACCCAGTGCTAGCGGCGGAAGTTCCGCGGCAGCAAGGGGATACGTCACCCCCCATGTAAAGACGACCGCAATGGTTACAGCGCGCACGGTGTAGTATGGCTCAAATTTCGGGTGGACGCAACCGCAGGGGTCGGTTGCGTGCCATGCATTCGTCCTGGGTTATGCGTCCTGCGTCTCCTGTGCGTGGTCGATCGAAGGATGCGGACACGTGGGTTCACGAGGTGCTGATTCCCCAAGATGTACCGAGCAGAAAGGACGCAGGACGTCATCTGCTTACCGCAATCCCAACTGCCGCACCTTATAGCGCATTTGGCGAAAGGTGATGCCGAGCCGCTTGGCGGCTTCGGTGAGATTGTCGTCGGTGACCTGCAGGGCAGCGAGGACCAGGGCGCGTTCGTAGGCGGCGACCGCTTGTTCGCTGTCGATGGTGTGGCCGGACTTGAGGCGCGCGATCAGGCCGTCGTCGACCTGGGAGGAGTTGGGCGGAATACTGAGATCGGCGAACAGGTGCTCGCGGGTGATTTCACCACTGCCGGCGAGGGCGACGCCGCGCTGAACGCGATTGTCCAGCTCGCGCACATTGCCCGGCCATGGGTAAGCGAGCAAGCCTTCGATCGCGGTGGTGGTAAATCCCGTCACGCCGCGGCGCAATTTTACCGCATGACGGGCCAGCAGATGACCCGCCAATAAGGGCACGTCTTCGCGGCGTTCGCGCAAGGGAGGCAGGTGGATCGGAATCACCGCCAAGCGATAGAATAAATCTTCGCGAAACGTTCCGGCCTTGACCATCGCCGTGAGGTCACGATTGGTCGCGGCGACCACGCGCACATTGGCGCGCAGCGTGTTATGGCCACCGACGGGCTGAAATTCGCCGGTTTCCAGGACGCGGAGCAATTTAGCCTGGGTTTCGGCGGCTAATTCACCCACTTCATCGAGAAACAACGTGCCGCCATTGGCGAGCGCGAACAAGCCCGAGCGATCCGCGATGGCACCGGTGAAAGCACCCTTCACGTGACCGAACAATTCGCTTTCGAGCAGCGAGGGCGTCAACGCCGCCGAATTGATGCGCACCATCGGACCGTCGGCGCGCAAGCTGCTGTAGTGGATGGCACGTGCGACCAACTCCTTGCCGGTGCCGCTTTCGCCGGTGACCAGCACGGTGGAGTCGGTGGTGCTGACTTGCTCGACCAGGCGTTGGACCTCCTGCAAAGCGGGGCTGGCGCCGATCATCGGCACCGCCGCTTGGGTTTCGCCGGCTTCGCTGGCAGCCACATGACGATCGTGGGCAGCGAGTGCACGAGCGATGACCGAGCGCACCAAGTCGTTGTCGAAGGGTTTGCGCAGGAAGGTATACGCTCCCAGTCGCATCGCCTGCACCGCCGTCGGCCAGTCGGCGAAGGCGGTCATGATAATGACGAAGGCGGTATGCCCGGAGCGCTGATGGGCGCTGAGCAGATCGAGGCCACTGCCGCGATCCATGCGCAGGTCCGAGAGCACGACCTCAACGGCGGAATCGCCAGCCAACAGCGCCAACGCCGTGGTGCCGTCCTCGGCAAGCAGGACCTCATGGCCATCTCGCCGCAGCATCACCTGGAGCAGCGTGCGCACGCCCGGTTCATCATCGACCACCAGTACTCGGCCCATTTGGGTAGTGTGGACAGCCCGTGGCGAGGGGCTAGTGTTCAGTCGGCGGTCGGCACCAGCGGCAGGGCGATACTGCTGAGGTCGCCCACAGTTGCGCGCAAGGTCTGCGTCGTCGGCGGCCAGTCAGCGGTGGTGATGGTGAGACTCAGGAAGCCGCCGGGTTCGACGGTCAAGGACCCGATGGCGTCGATCCGTCCGTGCCAAACCACCGTGTCGTGAGCATCGCGCGCTTCCAGGCGCAGCTCATCCGCCGCCACCGTCCAGGCCGACACGGTGCGATTGTGCAGGATTACCACCACGCTGTCAGCGGCGGTTGCCAAGCCAGACCCGAGCCCTTCGGCGCGCAGTTCATGGGTGGTTGGCGCTGGAGACACTGGCGGTGCTGCCGCGGTTGGCGCTGGCGCCGGACCTGCAGCGTCCAACTCGGTAGCCGTCGTCTGACGTCGCTGCGTACCAACATCGCGGCTGCGTCCAGCCGCGAGCGCACCCTCGTCGCTGTGGCGCGGTGCCCAGGCCAGGGCAATCGCATGGGGACCGACGGCAGCGTCTTCAGCCACCCCGCCGAGTGTCGTGGCCGTGGTCTGATCGCCGTCGACGGTGGCACGCGCGGCGTCGGCTCGTACGGCGTCGGCTAACGCAGCGATGACCTGTTCATCAGGGACGGTTTGGAGTTCGACCTTCGCAACCGTGAAAGCCACGCCAGCGCGAGCCGCTTCAGGAGCGTGACTTTTCGCGCTCGGACTGGGCGCAGCGGATCGCTCTTCATGGGCGACCACCGGCGGCGGGCGCTCGGTATCGGCGGTGTGGAAGGGTGGCAGCACGGCGATGAGTAATCCTGCTGCAACGGCGGTGACCAGCACCGCTCGCCACGGAAAGCGTAGGGGTGCCGGTGCTGCCGTTGGGGGCAGCAGTTTGTCACGCAATCCTGCGGGCAAGGGTGGCTGCGCCAGTTCAGCCACCGCCGCGCGGCGCGTGATGGCCTGCTGCAAGGCGATGGCGAGTGCGTTGCCATGCTCGACGGTCAGCGTCTGCCACGTGGCGTCATCGATCTCGCCTTCAAGACGCTCATCGGCATAGCGATCGAGATCAGGTATAGGTGAGGTCATGCCAAGTCCTCCACCGAGATACGGCCAGCCAGCGTTTCGCGCAGCGCGGCGCGGGCGCGACTGAGGCGGCTTTTGACGGTGCCAACGGCAATGCCGAGAGCCTCGGCAATCGCTTCGTAATCGAGCTGATCGAAATCGCGCAGCAGGATGATTTCGCGCATCTCCACCGGCAAGCGCTGCAGCGCGGCTTGAACAGCCGCGACCAGTTCGGCGCGTGCGGTGGCCTGGGACGGGGTTGCATCACTACTGGTGCCACTGGTATGTTCTAGCGCCATGGCGCGTGGGCGGCGTTTGGCGAGCAGATCGATGGCGCGGTTGCGTGCCAAGCGGTACAGCCACGTATAGAAGGCGCTGTCGCCGGCGAATTGATCGAGGCGCTCCCAGGCGCGCGCAAACGCTTCCTGAGTGAATTCAGCGGCTTGTTCGGCGTCGCCCTGGCACAGATGCAGCAGCATGGCGTGCAAACGCGGGCCGTATTGGTCAACGATGGCAGCGGCAGCCGCGCCATCGCCGGCGCGCAGCCGGGCGACCAACTCGTGATCAGCGCGGGGGGACTCCTCATGCATCTTGGACGCCGTCACGGGCATGGAGTTCCCTCAGATCCCGACCACAGGGGACAGAGCCCCGGATACGATCGCACCCCCGACGAGACGTCGGGGGTGCGATGAAGACGCCATTGACCGTGGTCGCTTACTCGGCGCGCCACTCGACGCCGAGGGCGAAGGTGAGCACGCTGCGATCCTGACCGGTGTCGCGCATATGGTCGCGCTCGGTCGGATGCACGAACCAGATATTCTCGGCCTGACCGTAGAGCCACATCTCTTCCCACGGCAAGGGCAGGGTCAAACGACCGCCGAGCTTGACGGTCTGGATGCCGCGCGTTTCCGTGCCGGTGGTGGCGAGGTGGAAGGCGCGGTTGGCGATGTCGGTCAGCAACCAGCCCATCGCATCAAGGGGCGCTTCCTGATACAGGTAGCGGGCACCCATGGTGATCACGGCGTGATTGTCCGGATCAGCCGCCTTGGCGTCGGATCGGCTGTCGGCGAGATTGAAGCGCACCGAGGCACCGGCTTCCAGGCCTTCCAGGGGGGTCAGGTACCAGCCTTCAGCGCCGGCCCAGACGAACGCGGGGCGACCGCTGTCGTAGGGGTAGCTGGACATTTCGAAGAAGGGCAGGATCTGGAAATACTGCTCCATCTTGATTAGATAATCGATGCGCAGCGACATTTCGGTCACTTCGAAATCGCCGATCTCTTCCTGGCTGTGGCCATCGAGGGCGAGATAGCCATCGACCTTGATGCCGATATTGAAGAAGCGGAAACTGCCGCCCAAATGGCCCGTGGCGCTGTCATTGCGCAACACGTTGTTGGACCAGTGTTGGTTCAGCAATTCGCTGGTAATCACCGCTTCATTGGGACCCAGTTTCAGGTCGACGTCGAGGGCGACAACCGAGGTCATGGCGGTGGTGAGGCAGGTCAATCCGAGCGCGACAGGCTTCATGCGTTCTCTTCCTTGGGCAAGCGGGACAGGAGGGAGTCCATCCCTAAGGCGACAGGTCTAGCAGCCCACAGCACGGATTCCACCTCCGAAGTGAGGGGAAGCTCTACGCCCAGGCGGGTCCCCAGGGCCAACGCGGAACGAGCGGTATAGGCCCCTTCGGCCACCGAGGCGCGTTCAGCCCGGTGCTGGGCCAGGGTTTGCCCGTGCCCGAGGGCGAGCCCTAAGGCGCGGTTGCGGCCATGGGGACTGTAGCAGGTCGTCAGCAGATCACCGACCCCAGCGAGGCCAGCGAAGGTCGCATCGTCGGCTCCGCAGGCGCGGCCGAGGCGGCGCATTTCAGCTAAACCGCGCGTGACTACCGCTGCTTTGAGATTGTCGCCCAGCTGCAAGCCATCGCAGATACCGGCCGCGATGGCGATGACGTTCTTGAGTGCGCCCGCCAGTTCGACACCGACCACATCGGTGCTGGTGTACAGTCGCAGCGCCTGGCCATGCAGGCGGGCGAGCGCCGGAGCGGTGACCTCGTTGGTCCCGGCTACGACCAAGCAGGCCGGTTTGCCGGCGGCGACCTCTTCCGCATGACTGGGACCCGAGAGCACGCCCACGACCT
>CAYQAQ010000223.1:5192-5789 GCA_964415495.1 uncultured candidatus Brocadiaceae bacterium
GCAGCAATGGCGGCACTGTGCTGCGTCGGCACCGCCCACAGCACCAGATCGGCGTCCGCACAGCGCGCCGCGTCGCTGGTCACCTCAACCAGTTGCGGCAGCGCATGCCCCGCCAAATCCGGATGCACCCGCGTCTGCGCGAGCCGCGCCACCTTGGCCGCATCACGTCCCCACAACACGGTGCGCTCACCGGTTGCCGCCAGCAACAGCGCCATCGCCGTGCCCCAGGTTCCCGTGCCGATTACCGCCGTGGTCATGGGCGGCAGTGTGGGCGGCTCCGGCGATCGGCCAAGGGCTTGTCAGTCGGCTACGCGAGTCACGTCTGCCGCGCACATCAGCACGCGCAGCCGCAGTCGCCTTCCGGCCGTCGCCGTTGATAATCGATCGGCGTGCCGCGGCCGTCGCGGATGACGGCGCAGCAGCGTTCGATGGCGGCGCGCACGGTGGCGCGGGCGCGATGCAGGCGGGCTTTGGCGGCGCTCAGCGAAATGCCCAAACGTTGGGCGGCTTCCGGTCCAGTCAGGCCGCCGATGTCGACGAGTTCGATGATCGAGCGCTGATCGGGCTCCAGGTGTTCGAGTACGGTGCGCAGGAACG
>CAYQAQ010000224.1:0-5715 GCA_964415495.1 uncultured candidatus Brocadiaceae bacterium
ATGCGATTTGCGCCGCGAGCATCATGCGGGCCGCCGCCGTTCCAGGTCGGCGAGCACCACGTCGAGCACATCCCGCGCCGCCTGCGGTCGACCGAGGCGGCGCGCATTCGCGGCCATGGTCTGCAAGCGCTCCGGCGTCGCCAGCAGCCTGTGGATGCGATAGGCCAGCGCAGCGCCGTCACAGGCCTGCCAGGCCGCGCCGCCTTCCATGAGATAATGCATGTTGCGCTCTTCCTGGCCGGGAATCGCAATGAGGCGGCGGGTGTTGAGCCGCTCGATTGCCTGACGCAGCTTGGTGACGCGATCGGCCGTGCGCGGTTTGTCGGTGGCGCGATAGAGTCAACTCCACAGCGCCGGATCGGCATTGATCAGCGTGATGTAGCTCTCGGCATAGTGCTTGCGAAACAGCTTGGGCACCAGGGCCATGGCATCGACATGCACGGCGGTGATGTCGCAGCCACGCTGCTGGGCGGCCGCTTCCAGCGCTTGCGCTGCGCGCACATGGCCGGCGCCGGCGGAGACCGAAATGACGATCCGCCGCATGGCCGCGGTACGCTCATGGCGGCGTGGGCGTTGCTTCACCCGCGAAATAGCGGCCAACCACGGCGCGATGGCGCGGTGCCAAGTCGCTGCGGCGTGCATCGGCGGCAGCGGGATCGAACGCGCGCGCGGCGGCGCGGGCAGCGAGCTCGGCGGTTTCCGCTGCGACATCAGGATCGCGGATCTGCTCGGCAAGGGTGATCGAACCATCGGGATTCACGCGCGCCCCTGGCGGCAGGTCATCCATGCCACCGACCGCGAAGCGATCGGTGGGCAGGTAGGGATGATCCGCTGCACCCGGGCCACGATCGACGCCGCCGCCTAACGCGCGCCGGGCTTCGGCCAGGGCATCGTTAAAGCCTTGGCATTCCGCGCAGTTGCCCAGTTCACGAGCTCGTTCTTCCAGTGCTTCGCGCAGCCGTTCGGCGAGTTCGCGCTGCTGAGCGGGATCGAGCGGCGCGCCTTGGTTGAGGCCGGGCCGAAAACCGAGGCGTTCTAAAGCGGCGGCTTGTTCCGGCGTGAGCAGGCCTTGGGCTGCGGCGGCGGCAACCGCCGCGCGTAACGCGTCGGCGTCACCGGGCGTGACTGTCGGCACCAAGCCGGGTGCGCGGGCCGCCAGTTCGCCTAGCCGCTGCGTCAGCGCTTCCGCGGCGGCCTGCTGCGCACCGGGGGCGCTTTGCGTTGCGACTTCGGCTTGCGCCAAGGCCTCCGCCAAGCGCCGGCTGCTGAGTCCGGCTTCCGCGCGCAGGCGTTGATCCAAACGGTCCTTGGCTTCCCACGTTGCCTGATCCATGCCGTGTTGCTCAGCATGCGCGCGCAAGGCCTCCAGTCGTTGGCGATGTTCCGCGATGCGCTCTGGGGGCAGGACGGCGAGCTGATCCAGCGTCGCCAAGCTCTGTTCGGTGTTCGCAAACAAGGCGGTGACCGGATTGAGGACCTGGGCGCTGTTGGGGTGCTGCTGAGGCAGAGCGAGGGCGAGGGCTATGGCGGCGAGGGCGACCAAGGCTGCGCGCCCCCGTTGCCACACCAGCGCCGGCGGCCGGAAGGATTCCAAGCGCGTGCGCAGATGCGCCAGCCAGTCGGCGTCGCGTTCGGCGCTTTCCGCCAGCGCCATGGTCAGGCCGCGTCCATCCGTGAGCAGATCGAGGTGCCCCGCAAGGTCACGCGCACAATCCTGCGTCCGCCAGCCCGCAGGAAACCAGACCAGCGGGGTGAGCAATCCAGCCAGTATCAGCGCTGGAACCAGGGCCACCGCTTCCGGCGCCGCTAAACGAATGACCAGCACACTCACGGCTACCAGACCGAGACTGAGCGCCGTGATCGGGAGCACGCGGTCGAGCGATCGCTGCATCCGCCGCTGCCGCGCTAGGCGCGCCAACTGGAGGTCAAGCAGGTCAGGCATGGAGGTCGACACCGTGAGGCCGAAGCGGCGTTGGCATTCCCTCAGGATGCCAGCGCCGGCGGGCGTGCAACACCGGTGCTGACTTCATCGGATCACGGTCCGTTCTTCCCGAACAATTCGCGCATGAACACCAGTTCCTCCTGGAACGAGGCGTCACCGGGAAAACGCTTCGCCGAAACTTCGGCCGCCATCAGGGCGTGGGCCGGGGCATCGCTGAGCGCGGCGCGCCAGGCGATCCAGTAGTACTTCGGCTTATAGTCGCATTCCTCCTGCCACAGCTGCAGGACCTTCGCATACCAATCCGGCGAACAATGGCGGGCGACGTCGCCCAGCCAGGTCGAACTGGTGTCGCGCAGCCGCTTGTCATTCATCGCGGTGACGTGACGGAGGCGCTCGCGCAGGACTTCCTCATTTTCGGTCAGCAGGGCGACCACCAAGCGGCCCTGATGCAGCACGTTATCCAACCAGCCATCGTGGATGTCGAGCGTGGCGAGATTGGCATGCGTTGCCTCCAGGCGCTGACCCAGCAGATGTACCTGATCGCGATTGACGGCTTCTTTCTTGCCCGCGATTTCGGCAATGCGGCTATACCAATACGTCGGTGCCGCATTGATCCAGGGCAGGTCGAGTTGCAGTTGCGCCAAGCCGCCGACGCGCTTGCCGTGTTCGTGCTTGGCGGTGGTCGCCAGCGGCACCGAATCGAGCAGGGTGCGGAAGCGATCCTTGCCCAGCAACGCTTGGTAGAAGGCAGCGGCGGTGATGTAGCGGGATAACGCATCATCAGGATCCTGCACATCGCGGAAGGCGATGCGGTCCAGCCACGTCTGCACCGACCGCACCATTTGCTGCACATTGCGACTACGGGCGATGCCCTCAGATCCGACCCCATTAATGACGGAAATGCAGGCACCGATGTAAAGGCGTTGCATGCGGCGCAGCGAATCCGCGGCCTCCCAGCGCCGTTGGCTGAATTGCGGACTGTCCAGCCAACCCGCGATCTGATCGATCTGCTGCGACAGCTCCGTCATCATGGTTTCGGCAATGGCACGTTCCGCGAGGTCGTACGCGGCGCTGACCCCTTTGTCGTCTTCAGCCTCGGCTTCGCCTTCTGCATGGTCGAGGCCGCGCCCGCCTGAGCAGGCATTGGCCAATTGGAAACCGAACTGGAAGGCGCGGTTACCCATCTGATCTTTCAAACGCGGGAAGTCTTCGTTGAGCAGGCGCTCCGCGACGGTGCGGGCTTCGGCGGGCTGCTTGGCCTGGAACAAATGCTGCACCAGTTCGACCGAAATGTACAGTTTGCTTTCGGGGTCCTCGGTCCGCGCCAGGGCTTCACGCATGTGTTGGGCGGCGTCTTCATGCTGCCCGGTGAACGATGCCAAGCCTGCCAATTCACGATGATTGGCGGTATCGTCATCACCAGCCGCCATCATCGCTTCCATCTTGTGGATGCCGCGCTGATAGGTGCTGTAATGCCAGTCCTTCTGCACATCGATCATGGTGCGGGCGTAGTCAGGTTCACTGAAGATGCGCCACGATAAACGCCAGGGGCCACGGGTGTTTTCACCCGAAAAGCGCAGCAGCAGGCCGAGGCCATTGGGATCGAAGTTGTCCGAATCGTCGAAACTCAGATACGCCAAGCGCAACGCTTCCGGCAGATCATCGGCGATGAATTCGCGCGGCTGACCGGTTTGCAGGACATGGACATGCCAGCGCTCACCTTTTTGTTCGGCGAAGGCGGCGGCGGCATGCGCGGGCAGGGTGATGATGTGGGCGAGCTTGCCCTGACGCTCGATGATCTCCTGATACAACTCGGCAAGATCATCGCAGTCGCCACGGCACATGCCGTTGGCCACGGTGGAAATGGTCTCGTAGGCGGTTTGATGGATGTCGCCTTTCACTTGGCGATTGCCGATCAGCAGCGGGGAGCGCGGATCGGGACTGTCATAGACATAATAAAACAGGTGCTCACCGATGAGATCCAGATGCGCAGCATCGGGCAGGGCAGCGGCAGCATCAGAGAGGAAACGTTCGGCTTCCGGAGTCGACGGATCACGGGGCGGCACCAATACACCGTGCGCGGTGGCCAGCATGCGCACGTCGCCATCGAGATCGATCACCACCAGGTGTGGCGGCAAAAAGTTGCTTACCGTGGTTTCTTCGACGTGGCGACCGGTATTCGGTACGGCGACCCGCCAGGTGGCGATGTCGGATTGAAACCCGCTGTCGATCGCCCACTGCGCGATCACCCGATTGCCATGGAAGAGTCGTGCGGCTTTGGTCTTGGCACCGTCGACCATCGGATCCGAACCAGCTGGCAGGTCGACGACCAGCAGCAGATTCCAGCGTTCGGCACCCCAGGCGTACATCGGTGCCGGATGCGAGCGGGCAAAGCTGGTGCGCGATGGCGTTTCCAGAACCCAGCCGCCCTGACCGAAGGCATTTTTGACTTCGGACAAGCGCAGGTTCTCGCCGTCATACACCGTGACCGCCTGCATGGACTCGGCTTGGGTGACCGCGTCCTCCAAGCGAACAGCCAGCGCCTTTTCCGTGGTGAGCATGCGCGCGTAACCATTGCGCACGATGCGGCGCGCGAAGGACGGTAGCATTTCGTCGTGCTCGAATTTACGCGCGTCGTCGGTCAGCGTTAAACGCGCGAAGGCATCATCGACGGCACGCAGAGCGGGCCCATTCATGCGCTCTGGCGAGATGCTGCGGCTGAGATTGGCAAGGGCGCTGGCGATGGTAGTGATCTCGGGTTGACGATCAGCCGGCGTGGTCGGGATTTTGCGCAGGAGGCCTTCGTCAAGCACCAAGAGCGGATCCGAGCGCAGATGCACGCCGGTCATGATCCCTTCGGCGAGTGCCAAGCCGTGATGCTCGCCCACCTGCGCGGTAGCGGCGCTGGCGATCAGGCGTGGTAAGGCGGACAGGGCGTCGGTGCGATCATCGACCAAGAAGGATTTGGCCACCGGCAACGCGCCGATCTCGGTGTCGAGGATGGCCCCGCCATCAGCGGCGACCCCGGTGATGCGATAAGCGGCACCTTTGTTGTTGTCCCAGTACACGGCACCATCGCGGGCGATGACCGAGGGCGCCTGCGGCAAGCGGTCGAGCAGATGCTCGGCCGGCGCGGCGGCGGCGGAGTCCGGTACGACAGGGGCGTGTTCTTCTGCCCAGCTCCAGGTCGGGGTCACCAGTGAGGCAACCAAGGCAGCAAGAAGCGGGATCAGGGGTAGACGCATGACAACTCCGTTTTCTGGTGACGTCGATCGGGGTCCGACCTGACGGCCGAAGACGGGCAGCCTCAAGCCCGGGAGGAACTGGGTCAAGGCTGCGCGGATGGCATCATCCGCGTCGTCATGCTGGCATCACGGGTGCATGCACGCCGGAGCCGAAAGCAGAAGACCCAGCGCACTAGTACAATGGTGGCGCGTGCGAAACGGCGTTCCCGACCATCGTGGAATCGCCCCAGTCCTGGATCCCACTGGCTCCGGGGCGAATAACCGATACACCCCCCGCCCCTGTATGACGACCCTCCGCCGCCCCGATATCCGTAACATCGCCATCATCGCCCACGTTGACCATGGCAAAACGACCTTGGTCGACCTGATGCTCAAGCAGGCGGGGGTCTTCCATGCCAAGCAGCATGTCGCTGACTGCGTGATGGACTCCAAGGATCAGGAGCGCGAACGTGGCATCACCATCCTGGCCAAGAACTGTGCGGTCACCTACGGCGACATCCGCATCAACCTGATTGACACCCCCGGCCA
>CAYQAQ010000225.1:0-2094 GCA_964415495.1 uncultured candidatus Brocadiaceae bacterium
GCCTCGGGCTTTCACCCGAACGCCGACGTCTCCGCCACATCAGCGCCCGGTCGCTCTTCATCCCGCGGCGTGCGCGCGAGGCATACGAACGTGATGCGGCGCGCTCCCGCCGCACGCAACGTGCGCGCGGCGGATTCGGCGGTGGCACCCGACGTCAGCAAATCGTCAACTAAGATGATTTCCGTGGGCACCGGCCGACTGACGAAGATATCCGCGACATTGCGCGCGCGTTCGGCGGCGTTGAGCGCATGTTGCATGCGCGGGCGACGCGTCTGACGCAGGGCGCGCTGCAGGGGCACGCCGAGCGTTCGCGCGAGCGTGCGCGCGAGCGCGGTGGCCAGATGCGGCCCCGGTCGGCGACCCGAGGTTTCCGGGATCGGCACCACTGCGGCTGGATTCCCCAGATCAGGACCAGGCTCGACGTGCAGCACGTCAGCACAGGCGCGCACGGCGGCCGGCCGGCCGGCGGCTTTGGCATTGCCGATCAGGCGCTCCAAAGTGCCGTGATAATGGAAGGCGACGTGGACGCGGGCGATGCCGCGCAGACCGCGACCCTCGCACACGCGGCATTGCCCTTGCACTGCCCCGGGTGCACCGCACCACGGACACGGGTCGGCGATGCGGGGCAACTCCTGCCGACAATCGACGCACAGCGTCGGTCCGGCAGCGACGCGGCAGAGCGGACACAGGCTCGGCAGCAGCAGATCGAGCGCCGCATGGGTCCACTGGCGCACCGCCTGGTGAACGGAATTAGGCATGACCTAGCCGACTCATGCCGCGGCAGGCGTGGCGATCAGATCGCGGAAGACTTCTTCCAGCGCCCGGCGTTCTTCGACCAGTTCGCGCAGGCCGCCGTGGGCTTCGACGATGCGGACCAATTCGGCGCGGCGATCGGGTGGCGCATCGACGGTGAGTACATCGGCATCGACGCCGACCACGTGCGCCCAGTCGCCGGCGGCCAGGACCGCGCGCAGAGGCTCGATAGCGCCGTCGCGGACGCGCAGGCGCAGCCGCGTGACTTGGCTGGCGCGATGGCGCAAGGCTTCGATCGATTCGGCGACCACGACCCGACCTTGATGGACGACGATGACGCGTTGGCAGACCGCTTCGACTTCGGCCAGAATATGCGTCGACAGCAAGATCGTGTGCTTGGTTGCGAGGCGACGAATGAGATCGCGGAAGTTGGCGACTTGCGCCGGGTCGAGGCCTGAGGTCGGCTCATCGAGAATCAGAATCGGCGGTGCTCCCAGCAGCGCCTGGGCGACACCGACGCGTTGGCGATTGCCTTTGGAGAGTTTGCGAATGTGGCGGTGCTGATTTTCATGCAGCCAGGCGGCGTCGATGGCATCGACCACTTCGCGTCGACGTTCGGCTGCTGGGACACCCTTGAGGCGTGCCACGTGATCGAGATACGCCGTGACCGTCATGTCGAGATAGAGCGGAACTTCTTCCGGCAGATAGCCGATTGCACGGCGACAGGCGAGCGGGTCGCTGCGCAGGTCGTGGCCAGCAATGGTGGCCTCGCCTGACGTGGGCGCGAGAAAGCCCGTGAGCACTTTCATCGTCGTCGATTTGCCCGCACCGTTGGGGCCAAGGAAGCCGACGACCTCGCCTTGGTCCAGCGTCAGCGACACGCTGTGCAGAGCCTGAAACGCGCCGAAGCGTTTGCTGAGATCACGGGCGTCGAGGACGGTGGCCATGGCAGCAGCGTAAGTGCTGTCAGCGGCGGGAAAACAGTGAGCCGATGATGGCGACCAGGCCTTCGAGGGCGACTTCGACCATGCCCCCGTACGGACTGCCGCGCGTCGGCAGGGAGGAATCCACCGGCAATCGCGCGCCCGTCGGCATGCGCTCAAGGCGTCGGCGTTCGGCGGTGCGTTGCTCCTGCGCCTGCTGGCGCTGGCTGCGCTCCAGGCCGCCGGTCCGGACCCAGCCCAGAATGCGGTTGAGCTCATCGGCATCGAGCCAGGTGCCGTGTGCTTTGCACATATCGATGATCACGCCGCTGGTGCCGCCGTAATTCTGGCGGTTCATCAGTTGCTGGCAGGTGGGGCACGGGCGGTAGAGCTGGCCTTGCTGGCGCGGCAGGGGCGG
>CAYQAQ010000225.1:2104-5690 GCA_964415495.1 uncultured candidatus Brocadiaceae bacterium
TCCGATGTCAATATTAACAGGGAAACTTGCTGCAAACAGAATTATTAAAACAAACAGTAGTGTCCGGAAAAAATAATGAAATATTACAATCTGACTATGAGATTCCTCACTTCATTCGGAATGACAGGTAGTTAGCGTTTAAGGGAGGGGGGGGGCGGCGGCTTCGCGCCGCCGGGTTCCAGGTCGGGCAAAGGCGCGCGTTGCGCTTCGATAATCAGGCTGCGAAAACGGTCGGCTTCCAGCCACATGCCATTGCACTGCGGACATTCATCGACGCCGGTGGCGGCCCCGGGCAAAGGTCGGTGATGGAGGTGGACTTCGGGACCGCAGACTGGACAGGTCAGCGCCGTGGCTTCGCCGGCCAGACGGATCGCTTCGATGCCAGTACCGCAATGGTCGCAAAAGCGGGCATGATCGGCGATGCGCGCGAAGCAGTGCGGGCAGGTGGTGGTGCGCTCGCGGTCCTTGGCCGCAAAACCGGTGCTGCAGAAGCGGCAGGCTTCTTCCCGACCTTGGCGCGCCGCGCCGCAGGCCCGGCAGTGCAGGGCATGGCGGTGGATCTGCCCTTCTTGCGGCACTGTGACCACCGCCCCGCAGGCGCAGTGGAAATGCTCGCCCGGCCGCAGGTCGCGGACTTCATATTGGCGTTGGCACGTAGTACAGGCGGCGAGAACACGCATCGTCTCCCTTATACGGGATAAGGGGGCGGGAGGAAAGTTCTGGTTTGGGAGGGCGTTGCGTCCTGCGTCCGCACCAGCGTCGATGGTACGGGGAGCGCGAATCAGCGGCTACATTCCTGCGAGAGTTTTTGCATAAGAGTTCCCAGCCGGATCTGCGCCCGGCATCGCGCCGAGAGAAATCCGGCTATCCGCATCCGACCACAAGAGGCAGAGAGCACAGAGGGCCACAGAGCCGCAGACGAACAACCGTCAAGGCTCTCCTCTGTGGCCCTCTGTGCTCTCTGAGCCCCTGTGCTCTCTGAGCCTCTGTGGTCGGACTCTGACTGCGACGTTTCTTGGGGTGGATGCAGGGTTTTCAAGAAAGACGCAGGACGCGACAACGCTAAACCCAATGCGCCAGATCGAAGGTTTCCGTCGCGCAGTCGGGCAGCGCCTTGAGGAAATAGCGCCCATACGCCTTGGTCAGGACGCGATGGTCGCAGATCGCGACCGTACCGGAATCGCTGCGGGTGCGGATCAAGCGGCCGAAGCCCTGCTTCAGACGCAGGATCGCTTCGGGTACGGTGCGCTCCATGAAGGCGTTGCCACCACGCACGGTGATCTCGCGGTGACGCGCCTGCACGACGGGATGATTGGGCGCTTCGAAGGGCAGCTTGGTGATGATGACATTGGTCAGCGCTTCGCCCTGCACGTCGACGCCTTCCCAGAAGCTGGTGGTACCGAAGAGCACCGCGTTGCCGATACGCTTGAATAGATCGATCATCTGACTGCGCCCGAGCTGATCGCCTTGACGCAGCACGAAACGATTGCGGCGGTCGAGTTCGGGCCGCATGTGTTGGAACACCGCATCGAGCTGGCGATAGCTGGTAAACAGAATGAAGGTTCCGCCGGTGGCGGTGGTCAGGTAGTCGTTGATCCAGCGCGCGAGCGCCGCCTCGTAGCCAGCACTGTTGGGATCGAGTGGACTGCGGTTGAGCAGCAAGCGCACTTGGCTGCGATAATCGAAGGGCGTATCGAGGCGCTTGGCGAGTCCGCCCTCGATGCCGAGACGACGGCGCAAAAAGAGAAAACGCTCGCTGTCATCGGCGGCCAGGGTAGCCGAGGTCAGAATCACCGAGGGGGTTTCCGCGAACAGCTTTTCTTTCAACAAATCGGCTACCGACAAAGGATTCGCGGCCAGGCTGGGGCTGCCTCGTGTGCGCGGAACCGTCGCGAAATACACGTAGCCCGGCAAAGCGCGACTGAGGATGCCACGCACATTGCCCGCGATCAGTGCGGCCTTTTCCGCCTGGGCGCGGAACTCGTTGGCATTGTTCTCATCGCGCGCGCGGGCGCGGCACTCGTCCAGCACCTGGCACAACCGATCGCAGGCGGGCGAAAGCACATTGTCGATACGACTGCCTTCACCCAAGGTGACCGTATCGTCGCGACTGTCGCCGGGCAGCAGGGCGACATCGCGCCACAAACCTTCGTTGCAGATGCGCGCTTCTTCAACCGCAGCGCGGGCGAAGGCGAATTCTTCCGGCGCGAGCAGACCTTTGCCCTTGCGACTCCACAGGGCGTCGAAGAGATAGCGCACCTGCGCTTCGTTGACGCTGGTGCCGAGATGTTCAGTGGCGACATCTTCCAAGGTGTGGGCTTCGTCGAAGACCACCACTTCATGACCGGGCAGAATCGACGCGTGCTCATCGCGCAAGGCGAGATCACTGAAATAGAGGTGGTGGTTGACCACCAGCAAATGCGCATCTTCGATCTGCCGGCGGGCATTGTAGAAAAAGCAGGTGTCATAAGTTGGACATTTGCGGCCGAGGCAATTGCCGCGATCCGACACCACGTGACGCCACACGCCGGGATCGACATTCCAGCCCAGGTCCGAGCGATCGCCGGTGACGGTCTCGGCCGTCCATTCGGCGACTTCCTTCAGTTCGCGGACTTGTTCGTTGGATTCGTACCACGCCTGCTGGCCGCCGCCCAAGGCGTGCTCCAGGCGTCGGCGGCTGAGATAATTCTGCCGGCCTTTGACCAGCACCGCTTTCAATTCGGGAAACAACTGTTGAATGGTCGGAATATCTTTGCGCACCAGCTGTTCCTGCAGTGCGATGGTGCCGGTCGACACCACGACTTTGCGGCCGGTGGCCAAGGCGTGCTGCACCAGCGGTACCAGATAGGCGAAACTTTTGCCGACCCCGGTCGGGGCCTCGACCACGGCGTGGGTGCGCGACTGAATGGCCTCGGCCACGGCATCGGCCATGACCAATTGCTGCGGCCGGCTTTCCCATCCGGGCAGCCGCTGACTCAACAACCCGGTCGGTCCGAGCACATCCAAGGCCGATAGGGTCGGCATGGACCCACTGTAGAGGCGGCGTTGGGGAGGCTAGAGGGACTTCTTGGTCCTGCGTGCGTACCAGCGGCTGCAGGGATTGGCGAGAGGGTTATGTCTCACCTATGCGACCAACCCGAGCACACGAGGACACAGGACGCAGGACGCCGCAGATTATGTCGGAGGAATCACTTCCGAGACCCGCGTTACGCGTGGCAGTGTCTCGTCGTCTTCAGCGTCCGGATGGATGGGCCACGTCATCACTTCGCGGGCAGCACCGACGAGCAGGCCGGGCAGCCAGAACAGCCAGCCCACAATCGTCAGTCCCAACACGAGCTTCATGCCCACCGCGGGCAGCAGAACACGGCGCAGTGCGTTGCGATGGGCCCGGATCATCTCCAAGCGCCGGCGACCATCCAAGCCACGCGCGGCGAGGCCGACATCACAGGCATCAATCAGGGCGACATAGCTCATGGCGGTTGCGGCAGCGACGAGGCCCACGGGGCCGGCGGCGAGGGGGCCGACGAAGGCGATGGCTGCCGTGGCCGCGCGCAGCGGCAGGGGCGACACCACCACGCGCAGGGCC
>CAYQAQ010000226.1:0-5673 GCA_964415495.1 uncultured candidatus Brocadiaceae bacterium
CAGGCACTTAACACTACTGCCCCCGTAACACCGCCAATCCCTGCTGCGGAGAAAATTATTCCTAAAACCTGAGAATTATTATTTGAGCGAGCTAAGATCATCGGCTCGTATATTGCTTCTGTCAAATCGTGAACAAACCAAAATAAAGCTGTAATAATTAAAAGAGTACGTAAGCCATCGCGCTGCCAAATATATTTAATCCCAAACGTTACCTCTCCCCAAAAAATACTTAACTTACTTTTCGGCTCCCCTACTCCTCCGCTCTCTTGATACCCATGCTCTGTGTCAGGTTGAGGAATCCTTATCCAAGCTAAAATAGCAATCGCCACAACGAAAGTCGCCAGATCGATGGGTAAAATGCCCCCCAAACCAATAATCGGATAGAGAACACCTGCGATCGCAGGAGCAATAATATCTGAGCCATAATAAACCACAGAATTCATGCTATTAGCACGAGTGTAATTCTGAGGAGATACCAAAAAAGTAATAGAAGTAGAATAGGCTAATTGCTGAATTTGACCAAAACCACCACTAATCGAGGCAGCTAGATATAAGTGCCAGATAGCCAGATTTCCCGACAGATGAAGAACTAAAATCCCTAGAGTCGAAAGAGCAGCGATCGCATCTCCTAACATCATTAAATGTTTACGATTGGCGCGATCGACTATTATGCCAGCGAATAGGGAGACAAAGATTCTAGGTAATAAAGAGAAAAAACCCACTAAAGCTAAAGCCGTTGCCGAACCCGTTAGTGACCAAGCCCAAAGAGTTAAGGCAAAATGGCTCATGTAGCTGCCAATGGTAGAGATTAATTGACCGAAGCAGATTAAGGTGAATTTACGCACTGTGTTTTAAGTAGCAAGCAGCAGGTAGCAAGTATTAATTAATCGGTGGGATTCTCGCGATAGTCACTGACTGAAGCACTTGGGGAAAAGTTTTAAAGGGAATGGTTTTACTCTTTGCATCGCGATAGAGTTCGGCAAATTCTAATAAAGCTTCTGCACTATCTTGTAGGGGCAAATCGGTAAATAAATAAGTGGGGCGATCCCGAAGGCTACGCGGAGCGTAATCGCTAGCGGAAATTGCTGCTACACAAGCTTGTTGGCACATCCACAGACATTCTTCAGCGCGAATTTCACAGCGATCTTGATTTAGTTCTTGGAGTCGATTTAATAAACAACTACCCAGAGATGGCTCTAGGTCTGGATTAGCTCCAGCATTACAAGATTTACAGACAAATAAAACAGGTTTTGACATCAAAATAACTCCTTTTACTATTAATTTACAGTTAAAAAAAATCTTCCTCCGCACCCTAGCACTCCTGCTCATTCCACCAGGCTACTCAAAAGCAAATCTGGCAAGGTTTCCAAAATAAGCTTTTCGCTCAAAGGTCCTCGTGTAACACCGCTCCAAAGATAATAGTCAACAAAAAATACTCGACCTTGCTGAAAGACTAGCATGGATTTGAGTAAAGGATTTTGCGCCCATTTTTCCTGCATTGTATTTTCAGGCGTTGTATCTTCAGGATTCAAAGTAAGATCATCATCCCAAGACATGACTATAATCAGATCGGTTTCAATTTGAGGTAGGATTTCCCAGGAGATTGTAGCCCTCCTATCTAAAAAACCTGGCGGTCGGACGATTTCAAAGCCAATTTCTTGTAACAATCTACCTACGGTACTTTCAGGTTGTGATTCTAGATCGCTCGCCCTTAAATTAGAAGCAATCAAAAGTACACGGGGATAGGCTTGCAATACTGCTTGTAAGGCTTCTCTTGCTTTAGCAATTTGCTTTTCATGCGCTGCCAACAGTTTTTCTACCCGATCTTGTTTTCCCAAAGCCTGAGCAATTCCTTCAATGTCTTGCTGCCAAGATTGCACGTCATTCGGATTTTTGGTTTCACTGAATATCAAAGCGGGAGCAATTGGAGTAAGCAGGGGGTATTCATCCTCATGTGCTATATTTTCTCCCAAGATTAAATCTGGTTGGAGTTGAGTCAGACGTTCGAGAGAAGGAGATTCGATACTACCTAATCCAATAGGATTGGTCGTTATCCATTTACCAAGATAGGGAATTTGTACGGTGGGATTGTCGTAGATTTGAATTTTGGAATTGACGGATTGAGCCAAGCCTGCTGGCTGAACACCCAGAGCCAATATACTATCTAAAATATAAGGACTGAGAGCTACAACTTTCTTTGGCTGACCGCAAACTTTAGTTTCTCCCATAGAGTGTTCTACAATGCGACAGTTATTAGCAGCAGACGTTGAACCCAACGAAGCTGGGGATCGTTCTACCGAGGAAGTTTGACAAGCTACAATCAACAATGCCACAGACAGCATCAATAGGAAAAAGAGAACCAGTTGGCGAATTGGGCGAAAAATCATTATTGTTGACTCTAAGTTGAAGGATATAGCAAAAGTTCTGACGCACCTAAAGATTGCTCTATAAGTAGTTTAAAAGCAGCAGAATTCATGAATAAACCATCTGTCTTCGCGCAGGGGACTCCCGTTAAAGAACGAAAGCGATTTAAAACAGCGAAGCTGTTGCGCTCAATGTTCTTAACGGGAGACGTGGCGTTTAAACATCTGGGGTTTCCCCAGATGACAGCCACTCAAGAATGCACGTCTCTAATTATGTTCACAAAAGAGTAAAATCCGCTACAATAATAATTATCTAGCGGATAGAAAATATGTTGCTCACTCAAACAACTCGATTGAAACTGAAAGCTGGTGAAAAAGACATCTTGTTGAATCTGTGTCATTTGTCCAAAAACTTGTTCAATGTTGGACTCTACACAGTTCGTCAATACTTTTTTCAAGAAGCTAAATATCTCAGTTACGAGTCGAATTATCACTTGTGCAAAGAGAATGAAAATTATCAACTCTTGGCGACAGATTGCGGTCAACAAGCTTTGAAGTATGTAGATAGATGTTTCAAGGTATTCTTTAAGCTGCTTTTGATGAGGAAACAAGGAATATATCAAGAAAAAGTCAACCTTCCTCGGTACTTGCCCAAAGATGGGTATTTTCCTTTGATTATTCCAATCAGAGCCAGACATGATTTTGCCAAAGATAACTGGAAATTTAAAATCCCAACATCTCGCCAATACACTAGAGAACATGGTTCGGTCTACATAACTATTCCTCTCAACTTGAGGACACGGGTTCTGAGGAGACCTCAGAACCGTGAGATGTCCGTGAGAGAGCATCGAATCAAAGAAATCCGAATACTGCCAAAACAAAAAGGTAAATTTTTGGATGCTGCATTTGTTTATGAATCCCCAAAAGAAAAAATAAATAGTGTTGGCAATGAGGTGATATCGATTGATTTGGGTTTGAATAACCTCGCTACTGTTGTTAGTTCCACTAACGAATCTTTCATTATTGACGGACGCTGGCTGAAGTCTAAAAACCAATGGTTTAATAAACGACGCGCCAAGCTGGTTCATCATAAAGATAAGCAAGGTATCAAGCACTTGACGAAACAAGAAGCACTGCTTTCTTATCGTCGAAAAAATCAAGTTAATGATTACCTGAACAAAGCTGCTAGATATATAATTAACTTCTGCACTTCTAGAAAAATTGGAACGATTATTGTGGGATATAACCCAACTCTTAAACAGAGTACAAATATGGGCAAACGCAATAATCAGAATTTTGTTCAAATTCCAATTTTTACCCTTCGTGACAAGCTGGAAAGCCTCTGCGAGCGATACGGATTGAACTATGTTGAGCAGGAAGAATCTTACACTTCTAAAGCATCTAGTTTTGACCGCGATCGAATACCTGTTTACAACGCCGACAATCCTGTCAAAGTTAAATTCTCTGGCAGACGAGTTAAGCGCGGGTTGTATAAGACTAAAACTGGTCATCTGATAAATGCCGATTGCAATGGAAGTTTAAATATTGGGTTTAAAAGTAAGCACGAAGGCTTCAGCCGAGTGTCTAGGGTCTGCTTGACGCAGCCAGTAAGGGTAAATGTCCTTCGAGAATCCCCCGTTATAGCGCGAAGCGTTTAACGGTGGGAGTCGTCAAATATTTGTATTTAAAACAGCCAGTAAGAATATAGCGATCGCTCATGCTAAAACTCTGCTGAGACAGTACCGATGACGGTAAACCCTTGACCTGGGTAAATTTCGCTGATTCTGCCATTCTCAGTGCCTTGAATATAATCCACATCGAACAAGTTGCGGAAATTAACCGCAGCTCGCCATTTATCGCGTTCGTAGGAAATTGCAGCATTGGTCAAAAAATAGCTATCGACAGTAAAGCTATTATCAAGATCGCCAGACCGCTCGCCAACGAAGTTGAAGCCCAAACCAAAACTAAGACCTTGCAAAGACCCAGTTTGAAGTTCGTAGTTTGTCCATAAATTAAAATTATGCTCTGGGACATTAAATAGACGATTGCCCACTGGGAGATCGTTATCTTCGGTGATTTCAGCATCAATATAGGCATAGTTAGCGATCGCGTTCCAACCTGGTAAGATCTCTCCCGCAAGATCTATCTCGATACCGCGACTACGTTGCTCCCCTGTAGCAATGGAAAAGTCTGAATTATCTGGATCGGTGGTGGCAACATTCTGACGAGTAAGATTAAACAGTGCCAGACTGCTGGTGAGGCGATCGTTGAGAAACTCTCCTCTGACACCGATCTCAAACTGTTCTCCTCGCTCTTCGGGCAGTATTTCTCCCGTGAAGGTAGTGGCAGAATTAGGAAAGAAGGAACGACTATAACTGGTATAAAAAGACAGTTCTTCAATGGGTTGATAGACAATGCCCAATCGAGGGCTAAAGGCATCATTAAATGTTGAATCCTCAGAGGTTTCAGGGTTAGACGAAGAGGGTTGAAAGGTACTATCTTGCCAGACACCATCGTAGCGAATTCCACCCAAGAATTTCAGGTTATCCGATAGCGCAATTAGATCTTGGAGGAACACCCCAAGGCGATCGGTCTGAAAAGTTCCATCAAACAAGATTGGATCGTCTTCTGGATTGGGACGGGAAACTTCACCGTATATCGGGTCAAAAATATCGATCGTGGTGACGTTATCCAAATCTCCTCTAAATACTTCAGGACCGTCATCACGACGTTCGAGATCGATGCCAACTAAGAGTTGATGCTCAATAGATCCAGTATTGAACTTACCCGTAACATTGGTTTGGAGTTCATATTGGGTAGTGGGTTGATTTCCGCCCTCAAAGTAATAAGATAAAAGCCCAGTGGTTTCATCAAAGTCGAGAGTTGTTACGGCTTGATATACCGTGTCGTAGGTTAAGAAATTAAAGGCATTTTTAAAAGTCCAGTTCTCATTAAAACGATGTTCGAGCCGATAGCTTGCCCGAATTGACTCAGCAGTTAGTTCGTCATCGAGTTCTCCTAAATTGCGATCTAAGGGAATATCGGCGACGCGATCGCCAATAGCTACCAAACCAAAATCCCCAGGGCGTTTATCGTCAAGGTATTCAAAGTTAAGGAATAAGTCGGTGCGATCGCTAATCTTCCACTGCAAAACGGGCGCAATAAAAAAGCGTTCGACCGCAACATCAAAGTCTCGATAATAGTCTTCTCTTCGATAGAGAGCATTGAGGCGATAAAGCAATCGACCATCTTTTGTTAAAGGAGAATGTCACTAAGATATGAGAAACAGCATCAAGATAAAAGCCCAAAA
>CAYQAQ010000227.1:0-5666 GCA_964415495.1 uncultured candidatus Brocadiaceae bacterium
GCTCCGATGCACGGCGGCAATTGCCGGGTGGCCGCGAAACCGCTCAGGCCATCAAAGCCCGTGAAAAAGAGTTGTCGGAACAAGAGCGCCAAGTCCTCCGCCGCATCGGTGACAGCATTGGTTTGCGCGTCAATGGTACCACGAAAGCGACCCTCGCCCTGCCCGAGGATTATCAGTACGACGACGCCAAACCGAAGGACAACGTGCAGGCAACCGTGCTTTTCGGAAGCGCTGCGCCGGTCAGTAAAGGCCAAGATCCGCGCGCTCTGTTTGCCAATTGGATGACGTCAGCCGAGAATCCACGTTTTGCGCAGGTCATCGCCAATCGGCTGTGGCAGCGCGCCTTTGGCGTCGGCCTGATCGAACCCATCGATGATCTGCGTGACGACACCGTCGCCGTCGATACCGAATTGATGACGTTCCTCACGCGTTTGATGATCGCGCAAAAATTCGATGTGCGGGCCTTTCAGAGCGTCCTGTACCAGACCAAGGCGTGGCAGCGCCAAGCTATTCGCGGGGATCTTGATCCCGCCACCCCACCGACCTTCGCTGGCCCCTTGGCACAACGCCTAACCGCCGAGCAAATGTGGGATAGTCTGTTGACGCTGGCGGTTCCGGACCTCGATCGCAAGCGCGGCAGCGACGCTTCTGCCGTGCATGCGTATTACAATGACCATAAGGATCTCTCGGCCGACGCGATCATCGACCTCGCTAAAAATACCGTTAAAGCTCGCGACATCGGCCAACAGTTGCGCAAGCGCGGTGACGAGATTCGCACCCAACTGCGGCAAGCCAAAGGCAAGGAAGCCGAAACTCTGCGGGCGCAGCTCAAAGTGCTGCAAGACCAGCGCAGTGCCCTCGACAATCGCTTCGACGCCATGCGCTATCGCGATGGCGGCCAGAAGAACGGGCTCTTGCGCGCTGCTGAATTGTCCCAGCCGTCAGGTCCGGGCCATTTCTTGCGCGTGTGGGGCCAAAGCGATCGCGAACTGATTGAGAATGCCACCGCCAGTCCGGCCGTGACGCAAGCCCTGCATTTGATGAATGGCCCTCTTGAAGGCGAATTGTTCAAGAAGGGCTCACCCCTGGTGACGACCCTCGCCAAGGCGACCGATGACGTCAGCCGGGCCCGTGCCGTGTATCTGACCATGCTCAGTCGCTTGCCAGATGCCGACGAACTGCGTTTGGCTGCGGCCTACCTGCAACGCTATGGCGATGAGGGCCTGCGCGATCTGGTGTGGGCGCTGGTCAACGCAAACGAATTCCGTTTCACACCCTGACTTTTGTCAAAATCAACAGCCGAAACCACTAGCCGAAACCACTCCGATGCGCCGACCCTTTCACCAGCTTGATGAACCGACTCGTCGCGATTTTCTCGCGCTGGGTGCCCGCTCGCTGCTCGGGGTGACGATCGCCGGGCTGCTGCCATCCCGCCTATTTGCGGCGGATCCAGCGTTAGCCACCCGCGCGCCGCGCCCGATGGCGCGCAATGTCATCTATTTGTACATGGCTGGCGGCATGAGCCACCTCGACACCTTCGATCCCAAACCGGGTTCGGAAGTCGCCGGTCCGGTCAAGGCCATCGCGACGTCCGCTGATGGCATCCAAATCAGTGAGTACCTGCCGTTAACCGCACGCCAGATGCATCGCTTCGCGGTCGTGCGTTCAGTGACCTCAACCCAAGGCGCGCACGAGCAAGGCGATTATTTCGTCCATACGGGCTATCGGTTATTGGGCACCGCACGCCATCCGGCCATGGGTGCGTGGCTCGCGCATTTGTCGGGTCGTACCAATGATACCTTGCCCGCCAGCGTGTTGATCGGTGGCAACAGTCAGCACCCGGGCTCCGGATTTCTCGAATCGCGTTTCGCCCCCCTGCCGATCGGCAACCCGGAATCCGGCTTGGCGCACAGTCATTTGCCGAATCACGTCGATGAAGAGCGATTCCAACGTCGCCTGCAACTGCTGGAACGGGTCAATGCACCCTTTCAGCAAGCGAACAACGACAAGCAGGCCCGCGCCTACCGCGATCTCTACGATGAGGCCGTCGCCCTTATGCGTTCACGCGATCTCAAAGCCTTCGACATGAGCGAAGAAAGCGCAGCGATGCGTGCGGCCTACGGCACGGACCGATTTGGCCAAGGCTGCTTATTGGCGCGACGGCTGGTCGAGCACGACGTTCGCTTCGTCGAAGTCACTCTCGGCGGCTGGGATACGCATGACGACAATTTCGAACGCGTGCAAACGCGCTGCGAAGTGCTCGATACGGCCTTGTCGACCTTGATGGCCGATCTCGAAGCGCGTGGTCTGCTCGATGAAACCCTGGTTGTGCTCGCGACCGAATTTGGGCGCACACCGCGCATCAATGGCAATCAGGGTCGTGATCATCATCCGCGCTGTTTCAGCATGCTGCTCGCGGGCGGCGGCATTCGCGGTGGCCAAGTCCACGGGGTCAGCGATGAACGCGGCGAAGCCGTCGGCAGCGGCCATGTTGGCGTGCCTGACTTTCATGCGACCATCGCCTACGCGCTGGGCCTCCCTCTCAAGCAGGTGATCACTGCGCCGAATGGCCGCCCTTTCACCATTGCGGATAAAGGCGAACCCTTGGTGAGTCTGTTCTAATGTTCGCACGGATCATCGCCTTGCTGGCTGCGATCAGCGGCCTCACTGCTGTCGAATCGACCGTCTTCACCTCCGAAGTCCTGCCGATTTTCGATACGCACTGCGTCTCCTGTCATGGCCCTGAGCGCCAGCGGGCAGGACTGCGCCTGGACACGGCCGTCGGCACCCTCGCGGGCGGCAACAGCGGTCCTGTGCTCGTTGCGGGTCATCCCGAACGGAGCCGCTTGCTGCAGTTGGTCACCCTGCCACCAGACCATGACGACATCATGCCGCCGAAGGGAGATCCATTGACGGCAGCCCAGGTCGGGATCATCCGCGCTTGGATTGCTACCGGAGCGGAGGCTGGCGGAGTCGCAGCTTTACCACCGCCGCCGGTCATGGCACCGCAACCGACTGCATTCGAACAGCGGGCAACGACGCTCACGGCGCCAGATCCCGCTATCGTCCAACGTTTTGTGGGGGCTGGTGGCGTGGTGCGCGGCCTCGATCCCGCTGGTCACACCTTGGAAATCAACCTCAGCCGGGCCACCGTGGATCTGGTTTTGCTCGAATCCTTAAAGCGGATCGCCCCCAACGTGGTGTGGCTGGATCTTGGTGGACTCGCCATCGGCGACGCCGAATTGGCGACGCTCAAGCCGCTGAGCGCACTGGAAAAGCTCGACTTACGCCATACCGCGGTGTCGGATCA
Organism: uncultured candidatus Brocadiaceae bacterium; assembly: GCA_964415495.1. Taxonomy (GTDB): domain Bacteria; phylum Planctomycetota; class UBA11346; order UBA11346; family UBA11346; genus CAYQAQ01. The sequence goes on from CAYQAQ010000227.1 coordinate 3,311, forward strand.
GGGCCTGATTCACCTGATCAATCTCAAAGAGCTGCGGTTCCTCACGTTGGTCGGGACCCAAGTCAGCGATGCCGGCTTGTTTCGACTCTATGGGCTCAAGAACCTCGAACGGGTCTACCTCTGGGGCAGCCGGGCGACGGCGGAGGGCGGCAAGCGACTGACCGCCAATATCCCAGGCTGCGTGGCCAATACCGGCCCCTGAGTGACCCCGCCCGCCACTGGCGGTCGCGTTGCGCGGAGCCATAGTCGCGGCTGTCATGCCTGCCGACCTGCCCAAACATCGTGAGAAGATGCGTGAAATGTTCGCGTTCTGGGGCTGGGACGTCCGCGACACCGACGTCCGTCTGAGCTGGAGCGAAAGCGGCGATCTGGAGCTGGCGGTATGGGTGGTCTTTCGGCGTGTCCAAGGCCGGATGATCCGCGAATGGGTGATTAGCGAACCCACCGGCATTTTGCCCATCGATCATCTGGCCGCGGATAAACTGCCCAACGCGCGCGCTGCTCTCCATGCTTTCGCCAGCATGTGGCAACGCATCGCCAATGAGAGTCTCGAAGATAAGGTCGGACCGGAGCGCGCCGCTTGGTTGCGCGCCAACAAGCCAGACGTGCTGACCCAGAATGAACACATGCGCCAAATGATTGGAGTCGCTGCGGAGCTGCTCGAAGGCTGCGCCGACGAGGTCGAATAAGCCGCGCAAGAACAGGCTTCCGGAGCGTGATTCGCCCATCACAATCCGCCATGCGCACCGCAATTCTCTTTCTTGCTCTGTCCACCTTACTAGCCGCCGATCCACGACCCCAGGTCGATATCGTCACCAATATGGGCACCATCCGCTGCACCCTGTTTGCGGATGCGGCGCCCGAAACGGTGGCGAATTTCCTCGCTCTTGCCGAAGGCAGCAAACCCTGGACGGATCCCACCACCGGCGCCGCCATGACCAAGCCGTTCTTCGACGGCCTGGTCTTCCATCGCGTCATCGCTGACTTCATGATCCAAGGCGGCTGCCCGCTCGGCCAGGGCTCCAGCGGACCCGGCTATGCGTTCAAGGATGAGATCAATGCCACTAGCCTGGGCCTCGATACCGAAATGGCACTGACCGGCGAACAGCTGCATCCGCAGTGCGGCTATATGGGCCAACAGTTCTTCCAGTATTTGCTGCGGCCTCGTCTGGAAGCCAAGGGCATCACCGAAGGCACGCCACCGCAGCAGCAACAAGCCGCGATCATGGCTGAACTGCCCTTGCTGCAAAAGGTCAGCTTGCGCCAATTCTACGAAGCCATCGGCTATGTGTATGACGACACGCTGCCGCCCTCGCATCGACCGGTGAAGGGTTGTTTGGCGAAGGCCAATTCCGGCCCCAATACCAATGGCTCGCAATTCTTTATCAATCTCGCCGATACTCCACACCTGACGGGCAAACATACGGTCTTCGGTGAAGTCACCGGCGGTGCCGACATCGTCGCTGCTATCGGGGCGACTAAGACCGGTCCGGGCGATCGTCCGCTCGAGCCAATTACCATTATCAGCATCCGGCGCGTCGCCAGCGAACCCTGACCGCCAACACCTGGTCATAGCCCAGCGCTAACGTCCGCACGTCTGTCTTCGCCGAGCTGGGCAGCCGGTCGCACACTAGCGTTTATGCAGTTTACGCACGTCCCACCCCGCCACCCTCGGCGGTGCCCCGAGGCTCTCGCTGCGGCAGTAGCGGCACTGGAAGACGGTGATTGGGCGCGCTTGGAGGGCGTGCCGGAACTGGAAGCGGATCTCGAACGCTGGCACGGTCCAGGAGCCGACGGCAAGCCGCGTCAGGTGTGGTTTGTGGCCTCGGGCACGGCGGCGCTCGAAGCGTGTTTGCTCGGACATGGCATTGGTCCCGGCGATGAGGTGATCACCACCCCCTACACCTGGGGCGCGACGGTGTCAGCGATTTTGGCGGTCGGCGCGATTCCGATCTTTGCCGATATTGAGCCGCTCACCGGCTTGATCGATCCCGCTACTGTACCACCGCTGAAAACCGCACGTACCCGCGCAGTACTCGGCGTGCATCTTTTCGGTGCACCTTTTGCCGCTGACCAGCTGCGCGCATGGTGCGATCAGGAGGGTTTGGTGCTGATCGAAGACGGCAGCCAAGCCCACGGTGCTCGCTTGCACGGCCAGCGCGTCGGAGGTTTTGGCCATGCGGCGGCGTTTTCGTGCATGGGGCTCAAGCTGTTGGCCGGCACCGAGGGCGGCTATGCGCTTTTTGCGGATGCTGCGGCCGCCGAATGCGCGGCTCTCTACGGACGTCATCCGCGTGGCCTGCCGGCGGATCGCGCTGAGGTGCTCGGCCCCGCCGGTTTACTCGACAGCCTGCAA
>CAYQAQ010000228.1:0-5666 GCA_964415495.1 uncultured candidatus Brocadiaceae bacterium
CGTTGATGTAGGTGTTGCGGTGGATCTGGCCGTAGCGCAGCAGCTCCGCGTTCTCGAGGCCGGGGATCATCCGCAGGATGCGCTTCTGGTCGGCGTACTTGAGGTGGTTCTGGAAGCCGACGATGTTGTAGGAGTCGGCGCGGAGCGTCTCCTGCCGCAGTTGCACCACGGCGTATGGGCGGCGGCCCGTGCGGGGATCATCGGGGTCAGCGGCATGCGCCAGGCCAACGCCGAGCATGGCGATAATGTCGCCGGCGGCCAGCTCCGCCTCGACTGCCTGCAGGCGCTTGCGGAAATCGGCCCCATGCAAAGTGCCAATCGCCGCCCCGCCGCCGCGGAATTGGCGCAAAATCGTGTCGCGACGATTGCTGAGGATCACTGGCGGCGGATGGCCAGCGACCACGCAGCGCACGCGGCGCTCGGTCTGGAACAGGGTCAGGATGCACAGCGGCACCGAACATCCCGGCACTTGATCGACGCGCACCGCATCGTTGAGCGCACACAGCAGATCGATCGGATCGCGATGCTGCGGTCCGTGCGTACGAATCGCGTCCAGCATTGCCCCCGCGAGCAAGGCGGCACCAGGGCCATCGCCCTGCACATGGCCGAGCACGAGGTGCAGACATCCGGCAACGGGTTGCACGGTGTCGTAAAAATCGCGCGGAATCGGCGCGTACGGCGCATATTGCAGCACCAGCTGATAGCCCTCGACGCGCGGTGGTTTGCGCAATTGCTTGATGAACGCTTGCCGCATCGCAACGATGTCGGTCTTCATTTTCCGCGATCGACCGACGCTTTGACCGCGCACGGGCGTGGCTTCAGGCAGCACCTGGCGGTTTTCTGGAATTGGGCGCGCGGGCGTCCGAGTCGCGGCTGACGAAGGCGGCAACGGCGGCGTCACCTGCCGCTGACCTGGTGCCGATGGCAACACCCGCACCGCCGTCGGCGAGGCCGTGCGCACCGCACCCCCTCCAGGCATCGACAAGGGCCCGGGATCGACGCCATCAGGACCTTGCCGCGCGAGGTGATCGAGCTGTTCACGCTCCAACATGCGTCCCGCCTGAGCGGCCGGGCAGTCGCACAACATACCCGCCAGAAAATCCGCAAAACGGGCGAGATTGCCTTGCCAGTCCTCGGGCGGCGCGGCTTGCCAACGCCCCGTATAGGGGTTGAGCCAGCGGTTCGAGCGCACGATGCGCAATTGGGGGAACTCCTGCAGATGGAGACGCAGGTAGTACAACCACCGCAGGTAGAGCAATTCGCGCAAGGGCCGGGCATTGCCAGCACGCCAGCTGCCACTGCGCCGCAGGTGCGCACGCGCGGCTTCCGCATGCCCTTGGGCAGCGGGCACCACGTCGCCACTGAACGGATCGATCCACCCCGTGCCATCCATGGTGAGCACCCGAAACGCCGGGTCTTTGGCCAAGCCATTCTCGACCCACGTCGGCAGGCCCATATTGGTACTGGTCGCCTTCATCGTTCATCACCTCCCGGCAGTGCCACCCGATCATTATGGAGCCCCGGACTCGCCGTGCCACCGCACCGTGGTTGCATATGATGCGAGTGTCGCACATGCGCGTATTCACCAGGGCATTGTCGTTCGTCACGGTATTGCTAGGATGGCCAAGGTTTCTCTGGCTTCGGTCTGCGTACCCCTCGGCATTTCCCCATTTCCCCACGGAATTCCGTCCCAAGTCCAGCTTGGTGACGCCCGCACCATGGTTGATGCCAACACGCCTCCGGACCCGACACCGCCGCCCAGCGAGCCTGAGGCGACGCCACCGACAGGACAAAAGCTGCCCTTCACAGGTGCAGATGCCACGGTCGTCGGACCGACACCTGCAACCGACCAGCCGCCCGCCAGCCCTGAGCCCAAAGTCATGGTGCCCTTTTCGGGTAAGGACGCGACGCTGGTCGGTCCGGCCCCCACCCCGGAACCGCCAACGACGGCCTACACGGGGGCCGAAGCGACCCTCATTGGCAATCGCCCCCGCGTCAATCGACAGCCCTTCGTGGGTAAGGATGCCACTAAGGTTGGCTTCACCCCGCCGCCGATGCCGAAGCCAGCGCAGAAACAGCCGCAGGCCTATCAGGGCAACGAGGCGACCCAGATCGGACCCGCGCCCACCAAAGCAGCCGCCCCGTATACGGGTGCCGAGGCGACCGTTGTCGGCGGCAGCGCGCCAGCGACGCCGAGTGGTTCGGCTGCCGTTGACCAGGCCCCCTCCGCCAGCGACGCCACCCCACATACCTTCGTCGGTCGCCCGCGCACCGCCCGTCCGGGGATTCGAAACCGGCACGCACGGCGGTCGCTGCTTCCGGATCACCAGCCACACCCAACGACACAGCGGTGACCATGGCTGCGGTCGGCGTGCCGGGCACGCCGGTCGAAGGCGATTTCACCACCGCTCTCGACCACGCCTTCATCGTTTTGGCGCCAGCAACCGCAGGCGATGGCGCCCAGATCGTGCTGTATGCCCAGTCTTCGATTATTCTTGGGAAATTGCGCGAAGCGCCCGTTGATCTGGTGGTACGCAATTATCCGGTCGATGAGCACATCGAGGCGATCTCGCGCGTATCCCGCCAGCATCTCGTGTTGCGGTATCGGCCAGTCGAGGGCGTGATCGAAGCCGAAGACCAAGGCGCGGCCAACGGAACCTTGCTCGATGGCATCCAATTGACCAAGGGCAACCCAGCGGCGCTCGAAATCGGCCGTGATAATATTGTCGTGCTCGGTGGCGTCGCCGTGTTGTGGATCAAACCGCTGAAGCGCGTATCGCCCGTCGTGCGCGATCTGCCGAATGCCCCACCGACCAGTGGCCAACCCGATCTCGGCCTTGACGCTCCCTGCGCCCTGGATGCCGTGGTTCTGGCGCGTCCGGACAATCGCAGCGAAATGGCCTACGCCATGGTGTTGCGGCGCCTGACTTTTGGTGGTCCCGGATCTGAGCTGGTGTGCGGCGGTGCCCGCACCCATGCCGCTATTGAAGTCGCGCGCTATGGCGGTCGCTGGCTGTGGCGCGTGGCCGGCCAGGTGCAGTCCTGGCGACCTTTAGCCGCTGGCACCGAAGTCGATGTCGCAGGACGGCGCCTGATCGCTCGCGTCGGCGAATTCACTCACTTCGACTGATAGCAAACGTGAGCACGAGGCCAGGCTCGGGCTCATCGGCAACCGCCACCATCTGCATCTGCAGCCCCATGCGCGCCAAACCGGGAATGTGCGTCGGATCGAGCACCAGCTGTTGATCGCTGACGGCGCACACCGCTGGACGTAGACCGAGGCGATCGATCAAAGGCTCGACGACCATCCGTCCACCACCGAGGCGCTGGCCCGGCACCAGAACCCACGCCGACCACGTCGTCGGCGCAACACGGAAGCGGACCACCAGCCGTTCGTGTTCGATCGCCAAGGCGATGTCCAACACCACGTCGCAGCGCGGCAACTTGGCGTGCGCCTCCAAGCCGGCCAACCGCACGCGAAAACCCGCACCGTGCCGACCGCAGGTAACGCCGCGTACACGGTCCTGCAGGCCACGCTCAATCAGTGCGGCGAGATCATCGGCTCTCAGTAACACATGCGAGGTCACGGGCGACGCCACGCCGGAGTGACCACCAGTGGATGCGGGCTTTTGCCGCCACTGCGCCACAAGCGCCAGGCGGCGGCGCGTTCCTTATCCACCGGTTCCACGACCGCCACGCGCGGAGTCGCGCGCGCACTCGGCGGCAACCATGCCTCCCGCGATGCCCGCTCCGCCATGGTGGGCAAGGGCCGCTGCCGAGACGCCTCGATAGCACGCTCGCGTACGCGCTGTCGTAGCTGAGCTTCGTCGCCGTTCGCAAGGGAAGCTCCCGAGGATGTCGACCTGGACGCCGGCGGTGGCGTCGCCTCTGGCACAGCCGCGGTTGAAGCAGCCGGAGCGGCAGGAGTTTCGCCCTGCAACTGACTCGGCATCGCCGCGCGTTGTGCCGCCAGCGCCGTCGTCGCCAATCGCAGTTCGGCATCGCTGATGCCGAGCAAAGGGTCCGCGCGCTGCGGAGCGCGCAACCACACCATGAGCACCAGGCCCACGGCAGCTGCACAGGTCAAAAGAACCAACAGGCGTGCCACAGCCGCAGCCTAGGTTCACGTCGAGGATTGCGAGCGAGGATGGCCGCAACGTCAGGCAGCCGCCGCACCATGAAGGAATGGCTGTGCACTTGGCAAGGCCAGGAGGTCTAGAAGTCGTCGATCGCCTCGCTAGGTGCGACGAGGATGGTGCCGATCACTGCCGGATGACGCCCCTTCACAGATGTTGCTGACGACGGAGATCGCCGCGCGCCGCATCTGGTTGACGAGATCGCCGAACCCATGCATGCGATCCGTGATCCGCGCAATGTCCCGTAGATCTTCACGCGCTAGCGTGTAGACGAAGAGAGAGTGGAAACGTGCCATGGTGAGGCTCCTTGTGGAGCCTGCCGAACCCGTCGCGCGCAGGTGTCCAGGCCGCCGTGGGCGCCGAGCGCAGCGAGTGGAGCCTTGACAGCGAGCACGTCGGGGACGGTGGGCGGAAGAAGGAGCCGCCCCCGGGGTTCTTCAGCGGAAGATCCACTCCATCCCCACCGCTCGCACAGGAATGCGGAGCGATTCGACGAAAAGCGCGAGACGACAGTCGAGGGACGAGCGACACCGAGGGTACAAACCCACTCGATTCCCGGTAGAACCGCAATTTTCTCCGCCCGCCCGCGTACCGATGCAGACAGCTCCTTAGGAAACCGCGCCGCTGGCCTGGGTGGCCAAGACGACCTGTGGATCCGTCCCCGTGATCACCCGCAAGAAAGGCGTGCCATAGCGCTCCAGCTTGGCATCGCCGATGCCTTTGACGGCGAGCATCGCCGTGGTCGAGGTCGGGCGCGTTGCGGCGAGCTCGCGCAGCGTGGTATCGGGGAAAATAAGATAGGGCGGGATGCCTTGCGCAGCAGCGATGCCGCGGCGCAACGTGCGCAAGGCTTCGAACAGGCCCTTGTCGACCGCGGCGACACTGGCGGCGGCCTTGCTGACCTTGACCTTGCCCGTGGCGGTGGCGGCAAAGCGGCCCAGGCGCACCGTGCCCTCGCCTTTGCACAACAGCCGACCGGCTTCGGTCATGGCGATGAAGCTGTACATTTCGCGATCGATCTGTTCTAAGAATCCCTGCACGATGAGCTGATCGATCCAGGCCCGAATCGGCACTTCACCCGCGGTGCTGAGAATGCCGAAGACGGTCAAATGCTGATGGCCACCGCGCGTGGTTTTCTCGGTCGATCGGCCGAGGAGCACATCGACGAGATGGCCGACTCCGAAGCGCCCTTCGAGACGCCACGCCGCGGAGATGATTTTCTTTGCCGTCAGCAGCGCTTCGTCAGCGGGCAGCGCATCGGTTTCGCCCAAGCACACGTCGCAGGCACCGCAGCCCGCCGTGGTGGGCTCGGCGCCAGGCGCGGGATAGGGCTGACCGAAATGCTCGCACAACAGGTGATGGCGGCAGCGTGGCGAAACGGCGAAGCGGCCGATATCCCGCAGATTGCGCTCCAACGCACGGCGACGGTCCTCGGGCAGCGGGCCATCCATTTGTGCTAAACGACGATGGGTGGCGAGATCGCCCGCGCTGAACAACAGCACGCATTCGGCAGGATCACCATCGCGGCCG
>CAYQAQ010000229.1:0-1044 GCA_964415495.1 uncultured candidatus Brocadiaceae bacterium
GGGTGGAGCCGTCGATCCGGGACGGTACCTGCGCGGGGTCATCACCGGTCTGGAGTCCTTCCATCCCTTGGCCAATCGCAGCAACTGGTTCTGGCACTTTCCTCGCTGATTGCCTGAAGACGGACCGTGCTCGCCTACGTCATTCGTCGCCTGTTGCTGATGATCCCGACTTTCCTCGGGATCCTGGTCATCAATTTCGGCGTGCTCCGCCTGCAAAGCCAATCCTTGGTCGAGGTGGCGCAAGCGCAGGCCGGTGGCGCAGATGGCGCGGGAGCGGGCGACCGTCAAGTGCAGCCGGCGACGCGGCAGTACGAAACGCACATCGACCGCTTTCGCCGCCTGGGCAACGACCGCCCGGCCTTGATGAACCTGCGCGGTTTCCTCGATCGCGAGGATATTGAAAGCTGGCTGCGTTCGACCAGTCCGACCTCCGGCTTGCGCCCCAGTGAGCGTAATCGGCGTGAGAAGGATCTGTGGCTGGTGGGGCCGTTCGCGGTCGAACTCTTGGCAGCAATTTTGCGTGACGATTCCGTGGCCGAGCTGCATGGGCCAGCCAGCCAAGCGTTCGCGCTGTGCGCATACATGACCTTGGAGCCCCGCGATTTTGATCGCCTGCCGCCTGAGCGATTGGGGCTCATCCGCAGCCGCAACGATGTGCTCCGGACCTCCAACATTGCCTACGTCACCGATCCGGAGCGTGGCTTCCGCGTTACCGACCCGCAGGCTGAGCGCAAACGCGCGGCCTTGCTCGCCATTCTCGATGATCCCGCTTCTGCCGCTGACTACCGCTTTGGCACTGGCGCGCGCGTCGGGGCCATCGTGAGCCAGACCGGATTTGCGACCTTTTTACATCGGCTCTTCACCGGCAATCTGTATTCCGAGAGCCAACGCCGCTATGTCTTCGAACTCATTGGGGAGCGTTGGCAAGTGACGCTGTGGCTGGGCCTGTTTGCCACCGCGATCGCGTGGCTCGGGGCGATTCCGATCGGCATCCGTTCCGCGCGCCGCCTCGGCAGCACTGAGGACCGGATTACCACCAACGTC
>CAYQAQ010000229.1:1054-5665 GCA_964415495.1 uncultured candidatus Brocadiaceae bacterium
TGTTCCTGTTGTGGTCGATCCCCAGCTTCTTTCTTGGCGCGCTGCTGCTCTATCACTTCAGCACCGATCACTACGTCGACGGCCAGGTGCGCAAAGCGCCCTTCCCCAACGCCGGCTTGTCGGGACGGGATTCGATGTGGTTGGGAACGCCGCAGTATCTGGTCAATGTACTGTGGCATGGCCTGTTGCCGATGACGGTGCTGTGCTACGCCAGCTTCACCGCCCTGTCGCGCTATATGCGCGCCAACCTGCTCGAACAATTCAATGCCGACTATGCGCGCACCGCTCGCGCCAAAGGCTGTGACGAAGAGCGCGTCGTCTATCGCCATTGCTTGCGTAACAGCATGATCACCATGATCACGTTGGGTTCGGGCTTGCTTGGCGAGCTGTTCTCAGGGGCGTTGATCGTGGAGATGTTGTTCTCCATCCCTGGCCTTGGTTTGCTGCTGCTGGAGGGGGCGCGTGCTGGTGACGCTCCCTTGGTAATGGGTGCGACCATCATTTCCGTCAGCTTGTTGTTGCTCGGCATTCTGCTGGCGGACATCTGCTATGCCCTGGTCGATCCACGGGTGCGGAGCCGGTATGCGTGAACCCTCCGCGACTGAACTCGCCGTGCGCGAACGCTTTCAGGCCTGGCCGGTGCGCATCGCCCTGGGCTTTCTGGTTCTGCTCATCTTAGTCGCGGTCTATGCTCCGTTCCTCTGTGGCGAAACCGCCTTGGTGTGGCGCGATGCCGACGGATGGCACTTCCCGGTCTTTGCCGATTTGTTCAACCGCTGGAGCTACGACAAGCCGCACGATCTGCTGTTCAATGTGGTCGCTTTGCAATTGCCCTTTCTGTTGTTGGGCGGTTGGCTGTTGCGCGATCGCCTGCGTTTGACGCGACGGGTGCTGCTAGGCGCGGCGGTTGTCGTGGTGACCTTCCTGGCCTGCGTTATCCCCTGGATACCCGCAGGGGACGACTGGCGGTCGGTGTGGCGTAAGCGCATCCAGCCGACCCAGACCTTCGAGTATGTCGCCGAGCGCAGGGAGCGTGACGACACCGTGTGGGCCCTCTTCCCGCTGGTGCCGCATCGCTTCGATGCCCCAGTCTCGGGAGCCAGTCTGCTCCCGCCGGGTGCCAAGGATCCGACCAGTGAACGGCGTTTTTGGCTCGGCACCGATTCCGCCGGCAAGGATTGCCTTGCCCAACTGATCTTCGGCGCGCGCATCAGTCTGACCGTCGGTATGGTCGCTACTGGACTGAGTCTATTGATTGGCACCATCCTGGGGGCGATCAGCGGCTATTTCGGTGGCTGGATTGACCTCGCCATCCAACGCTTGGTCGAGTTGATGATGACGTTCCCGACCTTCATCCTCATTCTGGTCGTGGTCGCGATGATGGGGCGTGATCTTTTCTTGATCATGATCGTCATCGGCCTGACTGGCTGGGCGGGCACAGCCCGCTTGGTGCGTGGTGAATTCCTGGCCCAATCCGTGCGTGAATATGTGCTGGCTGCGGAAGCCTTGGGGCTGTCGCGCATGCGCATCATGTTCCGCCATATTTTGCCGAATGCGGTGACGCCCTTGTTGATCTCGGCGACCTTTGGCATCGCCGGGGCCGTTGGGGCGGAGAGCGGCTTGGCGTTCATTGGTATGGGCGATGCAACCGTGCCCTCGTGGGGCATCTTGCTCGAACAAGGTCGCCAGAATATCCGCTATGCTTGGCTGATCTACGCGCCCGGTCTGGCCATCTTTTTGATCGTGGTGGCCCTCAACACCGTCGGCAACGCCCTGCGCGAGGCCCTCGATCCACGGACGGCCGGATGAGCACGCTCCTGCGCATGGAAGATCTGCACGTCACCTTCGCCACGCGTGAGCGCAAAGTCCACGCCGTGCGCGGAGTCAGTTATGCCATCGACGTCGGCCAAGTCGTGGCCGTCGTGGGTGAGTCCGGTTCCGGTAAGAGTGTCTCGGCGCAAGCGGTGCTGCGGCTGTTGCCGCGCACCGCGACCATCACCGGCAGCCTGCGCTGGAAAGACGAGGGCATTCTCAATTTCTCGACCGCGCGCCTGAATGCCTTTCGCGGTGGCGATGTCGGCATGATCTTCCAGGAGCCGATGAGCGCGCTGAATCCAACCTGGACCTGCGGCGATCAGGTCATGGAGGCCTTGGAGCTGCATGGCGTCGCGGATCCGGCGCAGCGGCGGCGGCAGGCCCTGGATCTGTTCCACGAAGTGGCGATCAGTGAGCCGGAACGCCGTCTGGATCAGTATCCGCATGAACTCAGCGGCGGCATGCGTCAGCGCGTGTGTATCGCCATGGCCTTGGCGTGTTCGCCGGCCCTGCTGATCGCTGATGAGCCGACCACCGCCTTGGACGTGACCATTCAGGCGCAGATCATGGATCTACTCAAACGTTTGCAGCGTGAGCGCGGCATGGCCATGCTGTTCATCACCCACGATCTGGAACTGGTGCGCGAGTTCGCGGATAACGTGGTGATCATGCGCCACGGTCTGGTGGTCGAGTCCGGTGCGGTCAGCACCGTGTTCGCCCATCCGCAAGACGCCTACACCAAGGCCCTGCTCGCGTGTCGACCGCGCTATGGTTCGCACGGAACGCGCCTGGCCACCGTTGATCAGGCCGCTGATCAGGTTGTCAGCCAGGCCAATAAACAGCCGTGATCGCGGCCGGCAGTAAGGTCGTTATCTGGGGTTTTGGTCGTCACGGTGGCGGCTTAGCGGCGGCGCGATATTGCACGGCGCAGGGGGCGCAGGTGCGCATTGTCGAACGGCAGCCAGCAGCAGCGTTGGGCGCGGATGGCGTGGCGGCCCAGGAAACAGGCTGGCCATGGGCGGTCGGTGGCGCGGATCATCCGTGGTTGGTGACTGCCGATGTGATTGTGCCGTCGCCGGCCATTGCGCCGCGTTCCTGGCCCGCAACGCATCCACCCGTGCTGTCGCCGGAAGCGCTAGCTTTCGCCGCCCACCGTGGTCCGCGCGTGGCTGTGACTGGGACCAAGGGCAAGAGCACCACGGCGCGCGTGCTCGGCGCTCTGCTCGATTGGCCGGTGGTCGGCAATAGCAACGAACCGATCCTGGCGGCTTTGGCCCGGCTCGGTGTGGACACGCCGCTGGTATGCGAGCTATCGAGTTTCCAACTGCACTATCTGCGTCTGGTGTCACCGCGATTCGCGGGGGTGGTGGTGACGAATCTCGCGGTTGATCATCTCGACTGGCACGGCGACGTGCGGGAATATCACGCGAGCAAGCTGGCGTTGCTGTCCTGGAGCGACCGCCTCGCGCTGGGGCCGGGATGTCCCGTCCATGCACAGGCCCTGCCGTTGGTCTCCATGAACGATGATTCGTTCATGGCACCGAATGGCCAAATATTAGCGCACCGCGCTGATCTGGCGCTGCGCGGGCGACATAACGCGGAAAACGCGGCACTGGCTATTACCATGGCGCTGGCGTTGGCGGTCGATCCCGCGCAGATCGCTGAGCGCCTGCGCCTAGTGAGCGCCTTGCCGCATCGCTTGCAAACCGTGCACAGCGGGCGCTGGACCTGGATTGATGACAGCATCGCCACCACGCCCGAAGCGGCGATGGCGGCCTTGGCTGCCGTCGAGGGCCCATTGGCCGTCATCCTCGGTGGTGGCGATAAAGGCGCGACCTGGGAGACCTTGGCGCGTGCGGTCGCCGCGCGCGGTGCCCAGGCGCTGACCATCGGGCGCACCGGACCGGCGCTGATGCGTGCCATTACGGCGGTTGGCGGTCACGCACGGCATGTGGGCACGCTGCCGGAAGCGATTGACGCGGCGCTGACGGCGCTCCCCGCGGGCGGCATGATTCTGCTCAGCCCAGCCTGCAGTTCGTTGGATCAATTCACGTCGTTTGAAGATCGCGGCGATTCATTTGCGGCCCTCGCCCGCGCGCGTGACGGCTTGCGGCATCCCGGCGCGTCCTGAGCATCGTCCCATGCAGATCGCTGTCGCCGACGGTCCGGCCACTCCTCGTTATTTGGTCGGCTTTGACCTGCGGCGGCGTCCGCATCTCGATGCCGATGTCTTGGTGGTCGGCGGTGGTGTCGCCGGCCTGACGGCGGCGTTAGCGGCGGCCGATGCTGGTGCGGAAGTGTTGTTGTTGGCCAAAGCAGCGATCACTGAAAGTAATTCGACTTACGCCCAGGGCGGGGTCGCAGCAGTGCTCGGCAACGATGAGCGCGAGGGGGCGGATACGCCCGCCTTGCATGCCCAAGATACGCTGAGCGCTGGTGCGGGGCTGTGTTATGAGCCGGCAGTGCTCGACATTCTCGCCGGGGCCGTCATGTTGGAGAATAAAGTGTTCGGGAAGGCCATCACCGAAATTAAAGTCTCGGTGGAGGGAGGAAGCACGTTCGCGGATTCGCTCAAGAAGCAGAACAAGATCTTCGACGATCTGTACACCAACATGGTGGCCGCAGGCGAAGCCGGCGGGTTGCTGGACACAATTCTGGGACGCCTGGCGGTACACATGGAAAAAGCCATGAAGCTCAAGGCCCAGATCAAGTCGGCCATGGTCTATCCGGCGGCGATCATGGGCGTGGCGGTCGTCGTCATCTCAGTCTTGATGATTTTCGTGATCCCGATTTTTG
>CAYQAQ010000230.1:0-5664 GCA_964415495.1 uncultured candidatus Brocadiaceae bacterium
GTCGGGGGCGGAGGGCATATACCGGGGATATGGTGGGCACGATCCGGCCACGTCTAGACCATGTCCGGACCGGTCGAAGCGTGCTGTCGAGGAGCGCAGGGGACGGGGTTTCCCTGGCGACTCCGAGCCTGAGAATCAGGATATGAGCCTGAAGGATACCAGCGACGCCATCGTGGCCGAGTTCACTGCCCTGACCGAGTGGGAGGACCGTTATAAGCGCATCATCGCCCTGGCCCGCGACCTGCCGGCGATGCCGGACGAACTCAAAACCGATGAGCGCAAGGTGCGCGGCTGTTCGTCGACGGTGTGGCTGTATGCCCAGCGCCATGGTGATCGCGTCACCTATCTGGCTGACAGCGATGCGGTGCTGGTGCGTGGCCTGGTCGCCTTGCTCTTAAAAGTCTATTCCGGCCAGCGCGCCGAAGAGATTTTAGCGACGCCGCCGACCTTCATCGAAAATATTGGGCTGAACCAGAACCTGTCGCCCAACCGCGCCAATGGACTCACCGCGATGGTGACGCAGATCCGTAAGCAGGCGCTGGAGGCGTTGATGGAATTCAATCGCACGCGACCCACGGAATTGACGCCAAAGGGAAATCGCATCGTCAACGGACCGCTGGCACAGGTGATTACGGATGCGCCCAACCCTGATGACGACACCGATGACACCAATGCCCTTGAATCGAAGCCACACTGATGCTGCACTACGAGATCACGCCGCCACGCGGCCGCAGTAACGGTTACCACGTCCTCGTCCTGCATGGCCTCGGCGATTCGATGCACGGCTGGATGCCGGCAGTTCCCCTCTTTGCCTGTGATGAGCTGGGCTGGTGCTTCGCCGACGCGCCTGAGCAGTACGGGCCCTATGGCGGTTATTCGTGGTTCGACCTGGGGCCCGACATGACACCCGATCTGGCCGGCGTCGTGCATAGCCGGCATCTGCTCGGTGAGTTGATCGATCATCTGCTCGATGAATTGGACATCCCGTCAGAGCAACTGATCGTGATGGGCTTTTCCCAAGGCTGCCTGATGGCCCTGGATCAGGCGCTACGAGGCGACCGTCGATTCGCCGGCGTGGTCGGCATTTCCGGCTGGGTGCACGGCCTGGAAGATTTTCCCACCGGCTTTGGCACGGCCGCACAGAACCAGCGGCTGTTCGTCACCCACGGTCGCCACGACGAATTGCTGCCCATCGATCTGGTGCGCATGCAGATCGAACAATTGCGTGACCTCGGCGTGCCGCTGGCGTGGGCCGAGTACGACAAGGCCCACACCCTCGATCCCGAGCACGAAGCACCGGATATCCGCGCCTTTTTGCGCGCGGTTAGTGCGCCGACGTCGCCACGCGCGGAGCGGCGAACAATCTGATCTGAGCAAGGCGTCCCCGCGCGTGGTCACGCCTGACGGCGCCGCTCGGCCGGCGGCGGCGTTCCAACTGGTCAAGGCATTTACAGAGCGCCCTGCCCACCTGGAACGCCGCCCTGGTGGCCGATCTCAGCGGCCCACTGACCTTGCTGGGCGCCGGTCTGGTCGCGTTATGGCTGGCCCACCTCGACTGGGCCGACGTCCGCGCCGACCGCGCCACCGCCATCCCCCGCTATCTGCACCTGGGTATTGGCGGCATGCTCAGGGCTGACGGTTGAAAAAACCTTTGAGAATGGTCAGGGTAATGATCTTCAGATCGAGCCAGATCGACCACGTATGGATATATTCCAAGTCGTAGCGAATACGATTGCGCATCGATTGCGTATTCGGTGTCTGGCCTCGCGCGCCGGATATTTGGGCTAAACCGGTGATGCCGGGCTTGACGTGGTGGCGGCGCATCAGATCGGCGATCGACGACACATATTGATGATTATGGTCGATGGCATGGGGACGCGGGCCGACAATGGACATGTCGCCCTTGAGGACATTCACGAACTGCGGTAATTCATCGAAGCTGGAATTGCGCAGAAAACGACCGATCGGGGTGATGCGCGGATCGTTTTTCTGTGCTTGGCGAAATGCGGTGTCCTGGCCGATCTCGATGGGGTCAAACTCATCACTCTCGATGCCGTCCTTCTCTGGAAGGGGCGTCACCGGCCGCGGCGGTGGCGGCGCGTCGTTGCGCATGGTGCGAAACTTGAAGATGGTGAAGGGCCGCCCATGTAATCCATGCCGAGTCTGACAGAATAACACCGGCCCGGGCGAGGTCGCTTTGACCAGGATAGCGATGAACACTAACAGCGGGCTGATCAGCAGGAGGATCAGCAAGGACAGCAGTTTGTCCTCAATCCATTTAATCGTCCGGGCACCATCGGACCACGGTGCCGACGACAGATCGATGATCGGGCGGCCGGCGAAATCGTTAGCGCGGAAGATGAAGATCGGGACAGAGGAATAGTCGGGGGCGTAATGGACATCGACTCCGGAAGCGATGACCAGTCCCAGGCACTGCGTGATGACCGCCTGATCGCCGATGTCCCCGCAAATGATGACTCGGGTCGCGGCATGACGCTCGATCAGGCCAGGGAGGTCATTGAGATCGCCGTTGAGCACCGTGGTGTGGGTTTGGCCGTCAATCTGCTGGATGCGGTCGGAGACGATCGCTACCGGCTTTATGCCCAGTTCCGGGTGGCGCTTGAGGTGCCGCGACAAGGCCAGCGCATGATGGGGCTGACCGACGAGGACGGCCGGTTCGATATTCTTGCCCGCGCGATAAGCGGCCATCAGTCGGCGATGCGCCAGCCAGCGCAACACAACCAACATGATCACGGCACCAGCGCTCGACCAACCCACCACGAGGCGCGACAGTAAATGCGAGCTTTTCAGGGCATATGCCACGGCCAACACGCCCGCGAGCGCTAAGGCGAGACCAACGATCGTGGTTTGGCACCAGCGCAGCAGGCGCGGCCGGGTGATGGCTTCATAGGCCCCTGCGATGTGCAGGGTGACCCCTGACCACAAGGCAATAACCAAGATACCGGCCCATTCACTGCGCACCGGCCAGCTACCCTCACGGGCCCACATGGCGACCACAACGATCACCACGATCATCACCGGATCGATGATCCGGAAGGTCAGGGCCCTGCGAATGACCCCACTGCTGGCGGTCGCCACGTCGTGCGTCTCCGAGTTCTTTCGCTACCTGTGGCCGCGTGCCAAGGCCTGCTTAGCTTAGAGCCCTCTCAGCGACTGCCTAGACGTCCTATCCATGCACGACCACGGGACTTGAATCCACTGAGTGGTTGCAGTCAAGGTCCCGGAGCCTAGGCTCGCAACTGCGGTTTTTCCGCAGTTCTTACCATGAACCACGCTGAGTGAGTATCTCTGTGGCCCCCTTCAGTAACACCGACCTGCAGTACTACCTCTACATGAGCGATGACTGGCGGGGTCCGTATCCGCTGCCACAGATTCGGTCGTTCCTCAAGATGGGGCAAATTGACGAGGCCACGTACGCCTATGAACCGCAACACCAATCGCAGCTGACCGTCGGCGATCTGTTGGCGGGACGCAAAGTCATGCCCGCTGTCATGGGCAGCCAAGCCGCGAGCGGTTTTGGATCTTCGGGCAGTCACAGCGCCGTCGAGCGGGATGCCATAGCAGACGACGTCCGTTCGAGTGGGCGCCTCGATTCGGCGATCCACGCGTTGGGCGTGATGCGCAGTGTGTGTTATTCGATTTCCGGCACCGATGGCCGCGAGCGTGACGATCTGTTGGATAATCTCAAACAGGCCGTCGACACCATTCGCGCCGTGCTGCATGATTTGCGGCCGTCGCCGGCTGAACTGCGTAACTTTGCGGTGCAGATTGATCGCAGCGCAAGTGATGTCGCCGCCCATATGAGTGACAAAGCCCTGACGGCGCATCTGGTCGACATGCGCGATTGCGTCACCCATGCTGATCCTGATGAGATCGTGCCGGCCGCCGAAGCGGTGATTACTCAGGTCGCACATCTCGCACGCACGGCGGGGGATGAAAATCCGTTTGAAATCGTCGACGATGATGCACCCGGCAGCGATGACGCGTCGGTGAATGCCTACGAATCCGCGCGCTATGAACTCAAAGGTTTGCAGACGGATTTGTCCTCGGTCAAAGATGCCTACGCCAAACTACAAGAGACCTACGCCAAAGAGCAAAAACAGGCGCGCCGACTGGTGCTGCAGCTTAAAGAACAGCTCGAATTGGAACAGAAGGCCCATGAAGGCGACAACGCCGAATTGCGCGCATTAGCAGCGGAAATTCACGATCTCGCCAGCGCCTGCGGCATCGCCAATTCCGACCCGTCGGTCGCGCATGATCTCGATCGCTTGGCTGAAGAATTGCAACACACCCATCCGCTGTCGCTGGTGCCGGTGGCGGAATCCGTGCTCAATCGCATGGTCAGCCGACTCGGTTCCGGAAATTCGGAATTCGCAGAACAGTTACGCGAACTGACGACCCTCCGCGCCGAATTCCTGCAGCTCAAAACCGACATGTCGATGCTGCGCCAGCGCGAAGAGCAGTTGCTCGCCGATAAGTCGCGCCTGCAGAAACAACTCGATGAAGAACGCGGCTCGGCGTCACGCGTCGACCAGAATGCGCGCGCCCGCGAAGCGCAGCTCAAGAGCACCATCGCGGCATTGCAGGTGACCAAGGAATTGCACCAAGAGGTCATGGGAGATCTCCAAGATCAGCTGCGCGGTGCCCAGGAACGCGTCGAAGCGATGGACAATGAATTGGTCTCGACCCGTAACGAATTGAAAGGCACCCGCAGCACCTTCGAGGATCGCGAGCAGGCATTGGTGGCTGAACTCGAACAGCTCAGCCGGAATCGCAGCGAACTGGAAAGCCGCCAGAGCGAACTGTCCAACACATTACAATCTGCCGAACGTGATTTGGCTCAAGCTCGCAACCGCGTTGCCCAAAGTGAAGAAGACGAATCGCTCGCCGAAGCGTTGGCCGCCAAGGTCAACGAACTGCGCGCGTCCTTTGAGCAGACCCGCCTCCGCCTGCGCGAGCAGGAAAACAACGCTGGCGCCTTGCAGCAGGAACTCGCCGCCGCCCGCAGCGAAGCCGCCGAGCTGCGCAGCCGCAGCGATCAGATGGCGAGCGAACTGGAAGGCGCGCGTGGCAATCTCGAAGCCGCCCGTCGGCGTATGGATGAACTCCAGCGCGCTGCCGCGCGACTCGAAGCCGAACGCAGCGCGCTGCAAGGCGAACTGAATGAGCGCAAGGGCACCGACACGATCACGCGCGATGGCGCTGATAGTGGCCATCTGCACAGCATCGTCGCTGGCCTGGAGCACCAGGTTGCCAGCGCCCAGGCGCGCATCAGCGAACTCGAAGCCGCCCTCGATGACGAACGGGCGCGCGCCGATGACCTGCGCGCCGCGCACGGCGCGGTGGAATCGCGTCACGACGATCTGCTGGCCGAACGGGCCACGCTGCGCGGCGAACTCGATGCCGTGCGTGAAGCCGGCGGCGATCAGGAGCGGCTGTCCGATCTCGAAGACCGTCTCGCCGGATCGGAACGCGCGCTGCGCGACACCGGCGAAGCCCGCTCCGATCTGCAGGCCAAGCTGGCTTCGGTCGCGGCCGAACGCGATCGTCTCAATGGTGAGCTCACCCGCCTGCGCACGGAATTCGAAGCCTCCGCGGTCGAACACCGCGCCGCCATCGCTGCCGCGCGCAAGGGCCAGACCG
>CAYQAQ010000231.1:0-5644 GCA_964415495.1 uncultured candidatus Brocadiaceae bacterium
GGCATTGAGATCGGCATCGATGGCCATCTGCTTGCCGGGCATGGCATCGAGGACGAAGCGGGCGGCGACTTCGCTGATGCGGCCCGCACCCTTGGTCACCACCACCAGCTGGATGACCAGCAGGATTGCGAACACCACGACGCCGACGACGAAATTGCCACCGACGACGAAGTTGCCGAAAGTCTCGATCACGGCACCACCATCACCGGTCAGCAGAATCAGGCGGGTCGAAGCCACGTTCAGTGCTAGGCGGAACAGCGTCGTCACCAGCAGCAGGCTGGGGAATGAGCTGAAGTCGAGCGGTGCGCGGGTGTAGATCGCCGCCAGCATGATCAGCAGCGAGAAGGACAGGTTGCCTGCCAGCAGGACCGACAACGCCGAGCCCGGCAGCGGAATGAGCAGTACCGCGATGATGCCGACCAGACCGAGGACGAACCACGTCTCCGAACGCCGCCCGAGGCGCTCGGCGCTAGTCAACAGGGGCGCATTTTTGGCGGTCTCGGCCACGCAGTCCTCGCGTCGTGTTCCGCCACGGTGGATGTCGTCGGGAACGACAAACCCACCCTGGATACGGGGCGACGCCTGAACCAAGGCACGTGGCGTGCCACTCGGCCGGCTGACCGTCGCCGCGAGGCTCTCAGAAGGGGATGAACACCTGGGTGTTGCCGCCGCCGAAGCCGGGCTCGTCGAGTCGCATACTGAGGCTGAGCGTGAGCAAGGCCTGGCGCTGACGGTCGAGTACCACGTCAATCGCCGGCGACAGCTTCACCTGCCACGCTCGCTCGTCCGCTTGGTCTGGGGAGCCCCCCCCGACGAATCGATTGACGAACAGAGAGGGGGAGACGTAGGCCCGTTGCTGCGCGAAGGGCCAACGCGCGCCGCCATACAGCAGGTCTTCGCGCCGCCGCAGGTACTGCAGATCCTGTCGCCGTGCAGGGCAGTGCCAGCGTGCGTCACCGCGAAGCAGACGCGAGGCCACCAGGGCTATGACGCCCAGCAAGGAAGACCCAGGACCCTGGATCTAGGACTCAGGACGTTATCAAAACGCCGTCTGCAGGTTCGCACCAAACAGATAGATCGTGTCATCACCCGCGGGTTGATTGGGCGCGATGGTTGCAAAGCCATCGCCAGGGAGGAAGACGGCGCCGAACAGCGACAGAAACGCATTGCCGGTCTGGTTGTATTGCCAGGTCAGCTGGAGGTCGAACTCGTGACCGAGTTCGTCATCACTGCCGCGTCCCTCGTCGAGCTGATAATAGCCGTAGGCCGTTTTGACCTTGAATACGCCGCGTTGATCCAGGCCCCAGTCCGCGATCGCCTTGATCGCCCTGCGACCGTAGCCGCCCTCATCGGCAAAGCGGGTGAGTTCACCGTACTTCTCGTGTTCCGCGATCAGCAGATCCTGCTGGCCTTCGAAGGGGTTGACCCATTGGCGGAGTCGATTGTCGTCCGGATCCTTGTCGCCACTGAGCCAATCATATTGCAGCGTGTAGGATTGCGGAAACGCCGTGCGCGGGTGCCATTGCAGGCCGAGTGAGGCCGCCCAGCCGCTGTACGAGCGACCGTCATCAGCGTCACCGCTCTGAAAGCCGCCCTCGCCATAGAGATCGACATTGCCGAGGCGAACTTCAAAGCCACCGCTCCACGTAATCAGCTCATCGCCCACCACGCCGGTGGGGACGCGATCGTAGGTCACCACGTCGTTGTGCATGGTGACCATGCCAGTGATGAACAGACCGTTTTCCACAGCTTGTTCCGGCTGCCAATCGACGGCCAATCCGTAGAGTGTGCTATCGTCCGGCATGGCGTAGGCGAACGGCGTGAACACCAGGGTTTCGATGCCCCACTGCAGACGCGCGCCATCCCAGCTGGTGACGGCCGGGTAATTCGCCCGGCTGTCATAGAGGAAGGCCCCGGTATCCGTGCGTAAATTCCACGCCACCGGCATGCGGCCCGCGCGCACGCTCAGATTGGGCTGACCGAAGAATTCCTTGAGCACGACATAGGCGTCGTCCATCACCACGTTGTTCTCGGCAACGCTGGCATCGTAGTCACCGGCTTGCGCCTGATAGGCGACCGTCAGTTTGACTTCGATGCGCTCGTCGAGCTCGATGCGCACGCCCAGTTCCGAACGGAAGCGGGTGGTACGTTCACTGTCGGAAAGGTCCGAATTCCCATCGGTCGTGTTGCCCGTGCCGAAGATGTCGAGGTCAATCAACCCATGGACATAGACCAGCCGCTGCGGTCCACCGGTGGCCAGTTGGCCCGTGCCGAAGGCAAACGGCGAGGGCTGCCCCACCGTATCGGCGGCAGTAAGGCCACTCGCGAAAGCGGCGGTGGCAACGGTGGCGACGACATAGGACAAACGACGCGGCATAACGGACTCCAGGGGGCGGAGGGGCACCGTATGGGGCCGTTCCGGTGAAGCAAACGCGCTCGCCGCTGACCTGCTGGCGTGGTTGCCTCGCGCTGGGCCCTCGGCAAGGTGAGACCGGCGCCAGGACGGTGTCATGCGAGGTGGTTATGAAGTCGTTCATCATCGTGATGCTCATGGTCGGTACCGTGGGCTGGTGGTTCATGCGCGCGCCGGCCGCCGACGGGGGTGACGGCTCCGTCGCGGGCGGCGCGGCTATTCCGGGGCCCGATGGCGTTCCTGCCCCCACGGCCGACCCCTCAGCGGTCCCCGGGCCAAGTAGCGTGCCACCCGCCAGCGGTGGTGTGCCTGCTCCGGTCAGCGACGCTTTTGCCCAGGCCGAGGTCCTCTGGGCTGCCGCCGCCGCGGCCAACCCCGACGACCCCAGTCGCCATGCCAGCGCCCCCGATATGGCCCGCCGCTATAGCGCCATCCTGCGTTCGACCTACGCCGACCCCGCGAGCACCGGCTTTGCCGATCGCTTGGTCGCCGAACGCCTGACGCCGCTCGGCACCGCGCTGTTCTTCACCCGCAACCGCTATGAGGACGAGCTCTTCGCCCTGCATACCGTCCAGAGTGGCGAGGTGCCGGACCGCATCGCGCGGCAAAACGGCATGAGCTATCAGCATCTCAACCGCTTGCGCGGCCGCGATGTCAACGACAGCGCCCTGCGCGTCGGGGAAACCATCAAGGTCATTCGCCAAGCCGCCGTGGGTGGCACCAGCATGCATGTGTCGAAGAGCGCCTTCCGTCTGGATCTGTACATCGGCGGTGTTTTCGCCCGTCGCTACGATATCGCCATCGGCGCGCCGGAAACGCCGACGCCCATCGGCAAAACCTTCGTCACCAATCTCGTCTATAATCCGCAATGGACCGATCCGGTGTCGGGCAAGGTCTTCGAGCCCGGCGATCCGGGCAATATTCTTGGCGGCGTGTGGATCGCCCTCGACTCCGACGGCATTCAAGGCAAGACCGGCATCGGCCTGCACGGGTACACTGGCAATGACCGCAGTTTGCGCATTAAGGCCTCGAACGGTTGCCTGCGCCTCGACAACGAGCAGGTCAAAGAATTGTCCTACATCGTGACCCATCCGCAGCGCTCGCCGTGCACGGTGGAAATCGTTCCTTGATTGGTTTCGGGTTTCGGGTTTCGGGATCCCTTATTGTTGGTGTGAGCCTGCGAAGGGATGAGCCGTTTTGTAGTGCATCCAGGCACGGGCAGATGGCGGCACACGTGCTGAGACCAACCGAGAGCCCATCGCATGCCAACAACCTGAAAAGGGCACCCGAAACCTGAAACCCGAAACCCGAAACTACACGCAGCGCTAGCTGCGTGTTCCCCACGCTGCGGCGGTGCGATCAGCTTGCGCGATCACGTCAGGAATGCCGACGCCTTCGTAGCCATTGCCAATGAGCGCGAGGCCGGGAATCGCCGCAGCCCGGGTGCGGATGCGTCCGAGACGATCGCGATGGCCGAGGTGATATTGCGCCATCGTCAACGGCCAGCGATCGACGACGTGCCACAGCGGATCCTGGCGCAGGCCGAGCAAGGCACGCAAATCCGCGCAGGCGGTGGCGATCAGCTCGGCGTCGCTGCGATCCAGTTGCTCGGCCCCGCCAGCACCGCCTAAAAATACGCGCAACAGCACGCTGCCGGCCGGGGCACGATCGGCGTATTTGCGCGACATGAACGTGGCCGCGAGGACGCTGCGGCCCTCAATGCTGGGCACGACTAATCCCGCCGCGTTCGGCAGGTCAGGCAAAGCGTCGGCGGCGAAGGCCAGATTGAGAATCACCGCACCGGCATACGGAATCTCGCGCAGTACGGCGGTCAGCGGACCATCAACGTTTTCGAGCAATCGAGCCGCGCCATGCGCGGGTCCGCAGAGAGCAACGCGAGCGGCGCTGATGCTGCCCTCGGCGGTACGCAGATGCCATTGCCCATCACTGCGGCTCAGCCCAGTAACCGGTGTGTTCACGCGCAGATCGATGCCCGCCAAGCGCTCGTGCAGACGCGTAATGCTGGCGTGCAGGCCATCGCGCAAGGTCGCGAACAAGCCGTAACGCGAACCGCTGGCAGCCTCACGCTGACGCTGCTTGGCAGCCAAAATCAGGCTGCGGTGCTCGCGTTCCCATTCGAGAAATTGCGGCATGGTCGCGGCGAGCGAGAGCTTCTCCGGATCAGCCGTATAAATGCCACCGGCCAACGGTTGGGCGATGCGTTCAAACAATTCACGTCCGAAACGGCGGCGCACGAATTGCCCGAGCGATTCCTCCGGCGCATTGACATCGCGGCGCGGTAGCACCAGATCGAGCCCCGCGCGCAGTTTGCCGCGCCATGACAATAACGGTGTGCGCAGGAGCGGTCCGAGTTTGCCCGGTGCCAGTAGATACAGCCCTTCAGGCACCGGATGCAGGCGATTCCCGCGCGCAATCAGCGCCGTGCGTGACGACGGCTCAGTGCTGACGATGTCGTCATCCAGCCCGAGATCCTTCCACAGCGCCACGCCCGCTGGTTTAGCGCGCAGAATCGAATCCGGCCCGTGCTCGATCAAATAGCCATCACGTCGCGTTGATTGGATAATGCCGCCTAAACGCGACCCGGCTTCGCACAACGTTATCGATTCTGGACGGACGCCGCCCTGAATAAGGCGAAACGCCAACGCCAATCCACCAATACCACCACCGACAATGGCGATGCGGCCGACGTCCGGACGTCCGGACTTCCGGACTTCCGGACGATTCAATGGATACGCATGCCCGGTTGGGCACCGCTATCCGCCGAGAGCAGGAAAATATCGCTACCGCCGGGGCCAGCGGCGATGGCCATGCCTTCGCTGGTGCCGAAGCTCATCGATTTCGGCGCGAGATTGGCCACGACCACGATCAAGCGACCGACCAAGGGTTCCGCTTGATAGGCGGTCTTGATGCCGGCGAAAATGGTGCGCGTGCCGAGGCTGCCGAGGTCGACGCTCAGTTTAAGAATTTTCTTGGCGCCTTTGACCTCTTCAGCGGTGACCACGCGACCGACGCGCAGGTCGACCTTGGCGAAATCCTCAAAGCCGATGGTGGCAGCTAAGGGTTCGCTTTCCGCAGCGGCTGCGATTTGCGCCGTCGGGGCCGGTGCTGGCGGCGCGGGTTCGGCGGATTTGCTGGCGTCGATCATGGCGGCTACCTTGAGGGGGTCGATGCGTTGCAGCAGATGTTCAAACGGAGCCAGGGCCCGGTCCG
>CAYQAQ010000232.1:0-2682 GCA_964415495.1 uncultured candidatus Brocadiaceae bacterium
CCGGAGTTGGTGATGAATCCAGCCTGCGATATTCTATGACTCCTTCAGCGCCGCTCACAACGGTACCCAGGCACATACTAAAAAATAAAATTCGTAGGTTTAACAGAACCTTAAGCATAGTTCGCTCCTAAAGGGCATGCTTCCACGTAATATCATCGGTGTAGGCGGCTTCAACGCAAGTAAGAAATCGGTAATAGGGCTAGCGTGACAGCTTCAGTCTGTATGCTCAGTGGCCCATGTACTGGGGTGATTGACACGGTAAAGGCGCCACCAACTAGAGGCTGTAAGCACTTCTGTTGCATGGGTCGCCAACCACGTTCCGTACAAATGACGTTTCTGTTGAACTGAATCGGCAAAGATGGGATGGAGTGGTTCCAGAACGAAATCAGCATTGGTAAAGAGCTCATCAGCGGATGGGGCATTACCTGCGGTGATATTCCGCTGAAAATGCCAGAAAAGATGATCGCCGGTTAGAGGCGGCAAACCGAGTGCGTAAGGAAATGGATTAACAAAATCGAGACTGAGAACCCGTGATGTCGGCGCAATATGTGGTTGCAAAACGTTGCAGCCATCACGTAAGTACCGCCACCAAACATCGGTGCGGTACGCGTAGGGATTCCGGCTCAAATTATCTAATAAGGCTTCATCGCTGACGGCAGGCACACCAGCGAACATAAATTCATGCCCAGCGTAAGGCCCGTCAGGCAAGGTTGCGAGCGCAGGTTTATGGGCTCGCAGCAGCGTCGGTAGCGGGGCCAATGATTGCAGGGTCCAGGTGGCAATGGCGACCATCGCAAGAATGGTCACTGCCCGCCGTTGTTGAACGTCGGTGATTATGGAAGCGCGTGCCCAGCTCACCAAAGCGACGGCGACTACGATCGGCGTCATGTGTTCGATGCCATTGGTGGCCGACAAAGCGACGCCGCCGCCGGCTAAAGCGCCCATCATGATCACCCCGGGTGGCAATGGCTGACGCCAGGAAAAGTGCCATTCGCTCCAGGCTTGACGACCCACTAAAATAATACCGCCGACAAAAAGACCAACCCACACTAGATTCAGATCATTTAGCGAACCGACAAGCAAGCGGAGCAGCGATACGCTCGTGGCTGACCGACTGAGATCGGTTAGGTAGGCCGACCACGTGGTGCCAGCCGCCACAAGAAGCAGGCAGCCGCACAACACCGCTATGCCTGAGAGCGTTAGCCATTCGCCCAGCGAACGGCGTTGAATCTGCACGACCTGGGCGAGCACCAACAGGGCCAAACCCGCAGGGCCAAAGGTTACCTTGCATCCGGCTGCTAACGCCAGGAGCACGCCTAAAATGACCGCTTCCGCATAACGTGCTGGTTTATGTAAGGCAGAGCGAGGCGGTGTTAACGCTGCCAGAGCTACGACGGAAAATAAGGCCCAGGCGACTCGCGTGTAATGTCCGCCAAAACTCAAGCCCTCCATACCAGACGAGCCAAATAATGCGGGCGTTAACGCCATAATTCCGCAGGCTAGAGCGGCAGCAACTGCAGGCCACGGAGTCATTCGACGTTGGGCAACAAACCACCCACTGAAGGTAGCTGTTAGAAAAAAAGCACTGGCAACCCAGCCAAGCACATCAGGGCCTGAGCCAAAAATTCGCATCGCGGTGGCCACTACGAGCAAATAAATCGGGCCAATCGGTGTGTGGAAATCCTGATGGGGAATTTGCCCATGGATCATGCGCCAGCCGCCATCAAGCAGAACCGAGGCGCTCCAGGGGTAATCGGTCTGGGTGGGCATGCCGATGACGACAGCACAGGTTACTAATAACCCACAAATAAGAATCAGGCTTATCCCGGGAGCCCAGCGAGACTGGAGTAAGTTTCGCGCAGCTGCACATTTCATGGAGTGACGGCCTCGGTTAGACGATCAGCTGGTCGATGTTCAAAAACGGTTTTTGCGACGTACGCATCTGGGCTATGTCGTCCCCGATAGCGCGCAAGATACCCACCGCGGCGAACGGCGTAGCCGCTGGCAATACCCAGCGTCTTCCAGGCTTGACGGAATAAGCGAACGTTTGAAATCTGATCTTCTTCGCGCCAGGAAATTGGGAAAAAAGCGTAGTTAACTCGACGATGCACCAGGCTGAGCAAGAGCTGGTTATTAAACGTGAGGTCATCGTTGAGGCCGCAGTAAAATCGGTCGGTCAGCATCTCGGTAGAAAAAATATTGAGCCCAGAGCCGAGGTCAGTCAGCCAACGTCTGGTGGCCACCGAGAAAATCAGATTAAACACATGATTTCCAAAAATACGAAACGTGGAGTACCCAATCAGACGGGCGCCGCGACCAAAGCGCGAACCAAGTAAGCACTCATGTTGGCGATGGAGACCGGCATCGAGCACCGGCATCAAATCGGCAATATCCGCCTGATCATCACCATGCAGCACCACGACATGCGTGAATCCACCGGTCCGTGCCCAATCAAAAGCAACCTTGTGGCTGCCACCCAGATTAAAATTCTCCACATTGACCAGAATGCGAGCGGCGACGTTGAGTTGGCTGAGCGCTGCCTGGGCAGCGGCGACAGAACCATCTGGGCTGCCGTTATCTACAACAACGACTTCGGCAAAGCGGGCGGCAATGGCTGGTGAAATGCGACCAATGACGCGGGCGATTTGCTGTTCGCAGCGGTACATGGGAATAAAAAGGAGG
>CAYQAQ010000232.1:2692-5636 GCA_964415495.1 uncultured candidatus Brocadiaceae bacterium
TGCCATGCATGGCGGTGAAATTACACAGAAAAGTAATGGGCAAAATAAGGAGTTTGGCTGCAATTGGCCACAAGCCCAACCGGGCTAAGGCGCCAACGCCCCACGAGGCAGCGCTAATGGCCAGCACTTGGTACAGCGCATAGAGAAGAAAACGAAACAGCAAAAATCGACCTTGATACGCAAACACGCGTCGCACGGACAGAAAGTACACCACCGTAACCGCTGCGCTGGCGCTGATCAGATTAGCCCATTCTGGCGCCCAAATGGAGCGCCACGTCAAGGCAAGAAATAAGCCGCAATCCAGGGCCAAGCCCACGACCGAACAGAATCCAAAGCCAGTCATTCGTCGCGGAAGTGACGTCGGTTCAACAGCGCGATCAGCAATGATTTCAGGCATGTTCGTTGGGTGTCATTGACGTATTGACTGGGTCAGCGGTGCGTGAGGAGGCTGTCTCTGCACCAAGGCCGAGATAGCTCACCATTTGTTCGAGATTGATATCGGGGTCAGCCGAAACGACGAAGCCCAATAACTTTTTCCGGAAGGGTTCCAGGGCGAGTAAGGTTTCTGCCATGCGTCGACGATCGGTGACGCGGGCGCGTGCTACTAGAATTATGCCACTTGCGACCTCGGCTACCGCAATGGCATCGGCCACTGCCGACACTGGTGGGGTGTCGATAAGGACCAGATCGTAGTCATTCTTTAGGTTTTCTAAGACGCTATTGATGCTGGTCGGGGTCAGCAAGTCCCCAGGATTTGCCTGCGAAAGCCCACTCGGGAGAATATCTAAACCCTTGGCAAGCGTGACCGGCGCGACGGGTTCGCCGGTGAGTGCTTCGCCAAATCCAGGCATCTTGTCGAGCGCAGCACCTTTGCTTAAGGATGGAATACGCAGATCGCCATCAATGAGCAGCGTCCGTATTCCCGAACGGGCAAAGCTGTGGCCCAGGCGTGACGTGACCGTGGTCTTGCCGTCTCCAGATTGCGCCGAAGTCACGACCAAAATGCGGTGCACGCCCTTGTGTGGCAGGGCTGCGCGCAGACGGCGGAAGGATTCGGCAACGACAGGTGGTCGGTCAACTTGATGCGGAACTAAGACGCCTTTTTTTACCCGTGGAATGCGTCCGAGAATACGAAGATCTGGTGCGAACCGCATCAGATCTTCGGCTCTGATAGTGCGACGATCCGCAAATGCAGCGATCATCGCTACGGTCAGGCCGCAAATCATTCCGCTCATCAAAGAACCGACCAAGAATAAGAGCCGTGACTTATTCGCCGGGCGCAGACCAGCTGCAGCTGGTTCAATAATATAGGTGAAATCTTTTTCCATACTGCTTGCAAACTCGACGCGCGCTTGTTCATCCCGGCGTTTACTGAGAATCTCGCGTTGGGCGTTGACTTGTTCGCTGAGCGCCTGTAGCCGAATTAAGGCCGCCCGGAGATCGGTCAATTCTTGTTTCGTCTGCGTCTGGGTTAAGGCATTTTCACGCAATTGTACCAAGCTTAGCTGACGTTCTTCGGCCAAGGTGGCTTTCGCCAAAAGAAGCGTTTCATCCAAGCGCTGCCGTTTTTCGGTAAGCGTCGCTTCAGCTGCAATGCGCCGGGGATGTTTGGGGCCATATTTAAGGCTTAACGTACTCAGCTGTGATTCTGCCGTACGTAACTCCAGCAAGGCTGCGGAAACACGTGAATCGGCGACCAGCCGATCAATGGCTAAAATTTGTTGGCGCCGTTGATTGAGGTCTTCAATTTCCTCTGCGGCTTTCAGCCGTTCCTGTACCGCGTTGTGCATGGCACAAACTTTTTCAATCTCAATTGCCTGCTGAGCTTGTTCCTGCAGACGTCGGGTAATGGGATTGACATCGGGGTCGCTGGAAACAATTCCATGTTCAAGGCGAAAGGCCTGTTCGGCCTCGACGGCTTCATTGAGTTTGCGTTGACCTAAGTCGACCTGGCGCAGCAGAAATGAGTGCGCTTCCTCGGCCATTTCAGTACGGCGGCCCGTTGCTGCGGCTCGATAGGCTTCAACCACAGCTTGGCACAGCTTGGCAGCCCGATTCGGGTGTTCGGCCATGACGACGATAGTCAACGCCCAGGAATCGCGCGAGGTGACAATACGGACTCGGGACTCAAGGAGTGCCCCTGGATTGTGCTTACCAAGATAGGGAGCCAGCTCAATTTCGCCTGAGGCCTGCAGGGCCGCCATCAAAACGGGGCGAGCCAGGATTTCGTCTTTAACGACATTCAACTGCCCAAATTCGACCCGCGTGCCCGATTCTTGTTCAAAAGCGTTTTCATTGGTGAACTGTTTCAGCCGTTGAATCCCGAGTTTTGCTTCGGCCTGATACAGTGGGGTAATTTGGTCGAGTCGCCACCACACCATCGACGCGACGACCACGGCGGTGATGAGTAGCCACCATTTTCGCTGCCACAGCATCATGAGGATCTGTTGGGCTGAAAAGGG
This sequence comes from uncultured candidatus Brocadiaceae bacterium, assembly GCA_964415495.1. Classification (GTDB taxonomy): domain Bacteria; phylum Planctomycetota; class UBA11346; order UBA11346; family UBA11346; genus CAYQAQ01. The sequence continues at coordinate 5,155 of CAYQAQ010000232.1, forward strand.
AGATGCTGGAGCGATGGAGCGGGACACAGTCATTGGTTGCGGCGCGATTCTGGATTAAAAGGGGGATGCGCAACCAACATCTTGCGTTTTGAAGTGAGTAATCGTGGCGAATTCGGCATATGGTGCATACAGGCTGCTTTACTTAGTCGACCGTGAAAAATCCCCATTCGCTTAGGCAGCCCAGGCCCTCACGGGGCCGAGATTCTGCTCATCATTGCGGACGCTGCGGTGCATCCACCGCAGCGCGCCTGCGAGCGCTGTTTGCGCCCAGAGCCAAAGGAGGCGGAGCAGCTTCCGCAGGTTCCACCCCGCTGCGGCCACAACAAGAGATTCATTTCGTCTCCATCCTGGCCCTCCATCCTGGCCATGCAGGAAGTTCCGTCCCAGGCGGTGATCCGACTTCAGGTGGCCGATCACCGGTTCGACGCGCGCCCGCCTGCGCAGCAGGCGGCGCACCCGGCGTCCGGCTGGGGTATGCTTGT
>CAYQAQ010000233.1:0-5611 GCA_964415495.1 uncultured candidatus Brocadiaceae bacterium
TTCGCACGCTATCTGACCATTGCACGCGCATCAGCGAACGAATTGCAGGGGCAGCGCTTCTGTCACGCAGGAGAGTACCGTAGTCGTTGCACCAGAACCAGCCCGACCTGCCGCGCGCATCGCTTCCCCAACGAGCTGTTCGGCCTGCGCTTCAGCGGCTTCTTCCATGCTCTCGTCGATGGCACCTACGTCTTCCACACCAACAGCGACGACGCCTCGCGCATCGTCCTGCCGCCGGTGACCGTGCACCGCAATGACGACCTGCACCCAGCGGCGCTGGGAAGCCGGCGCCGTGAATCGGACCAAAGGCCATCACCCGCTGTTCATTCCCTATGGCCAAGGCCCCGGTGTCATCGCCCTCGATGTCTTCGTCCATCTCGACGGTCAGCGCCGCCAGCGCCTGAGCGATCTCCTGCTCTCCCGCCCGCTGGAGGCCCCGCTGTCACGCACCGGCGCCATGAGCGAAGAACCGGCAGCCGAATAACCACCGGCTTGAAGGAGACGGGCTGACCTGAAAACGGTTGGCCACGAGAGTAGGAGAGATGGAGAGATGCGAAGTGAGGTGTGATTGGATGTCAGGCAGCGCGCCTGATACCCTCCACCATCCCCTCTTCGAACCTCCCCTCCTTCTCCTGTCCTGCGGAACTGGCGAGCAGATCCCGCGTGACCTCAGTACGTCTTCGTGTCGATGAAGCCTTCAAGCTTGCGGCTGCGAATCGGATGCTGCAGCTTCTTGATCGCTTTGGCTTCGATCTGGCGCACGCGTTCGCGGGTGACATTGAAGCGGCGGCCGACTTCTTCCAGGGTGTAGGTATAGCCGTCGCCGATGCCGTAGCGCAGGCAGATGATTTCACGCTCACGGTCGGTGAGGGTGTCCAGGACCTCGGTGATCTTTTCCTTGAGCAGCTCGTTCGACGAGATGTTCGCGGGGTTCTCGACGCTCTTGTCTTCGAGGAAGTCGCCGAAGTAGCAGTCGTCGCTGTCGCCGATCGGACGATCGAGCGAGATCGGGTGCTTACTGACGCGGATGACGCGCTTGCATTCGCCGACGCTGATGCCGGCGCGTTCGGCGACTTCTTCGATCGTCGCTTCGCGGCCGGTATCCTGCAGGATGTCCTTCTGGATCTTCCGCAGTTTGCCCATGGTTTCGATCATATGCACCGGGATACGGATGGTGCGCGCCTGATCGGCGATGGCGCGGGTGATGCCCTGACGGATCCACCACGTGGCGTAGGTCGAGAACTTGTAGCCACGCTTGTACTCGTACTTCTCGACCGCTTTCATCAGGCCGGCGTTGCCTTCCTGGATGAGATCGAGAAAGGACAAACCGCGATTACGGTACTTCTTGGCGATCGACACCACAAGGCGCAGATTACCGCACGACAGCTTCTGCTTGGCTTCTTCGTACAGACGGAAGCGCTTCGACACCGCGACGCAGCGGTCGATGAAGCGGTCGATCTGTTCGCCGACTTGGGCGGCGAGGCGGTCGATTTCTTCCCGCTTTTCTTTGGGCAGGTTCTTGCGCTTGCGTGCCTGTTCGATTTCACGACGCAGACGCAGGATACGACGACGCAGGTCGAGCATCTCGTCCTTGATCGTGATCACGGTCTTGGCGTCGAGCTCCATCTCTTCGAGCATGCGATAGGCACGGAAAAGGCGGTTGCGCAGCAAGCGTTCGGTCGGGATGTCGAGGGTCTGCTTGTTGGCCTGTTCGGCCAAGGGCTGCACGTGTTCGACGATGCGGTAGAGCGTGCCGAGATGGTTCTCGGCACGGTCGAGGTAATCGTCGCGGGTCGGCGAGGAGCCATGGCTCTTCGCGTTCTTTTCCTGCAGTTCTTTGATTTCCTTCTGCTCTTCGACCCACTGGATGCCGCGGCGGATGGCCTCGGGCATGGTCATGACCTTGCGCCGGAAACCGTCGCGGTAGATCTCGATGCGGCGCGCGAGCTCGATTTCCTGCTCACGGGTCAGCAGCGGGATTTCGCCCATCTGCGACAGATACATGCGGACCGGATCGTCGATCTTCTCGCCGATGTCAGCTTCTTCTTCAGGGGCCATCACCGTGGCGGTATCGAAGACCTGGGCCGACGCTTCATCGTCGTCACCACCGCCACCGGCGGCTTCGAAGCCTTCGGGTTCGGCTTCGCCGAGATCTTCGACCAGTTCGATGCTGCGCGCTTCGAGCTGTTCCAGGATCAAGTCGAGCTGCTCGGGGTCGTTGACCGCGTCGGGCAGCATCGCATTGAGCTGATCGTAGGTGACAAAGCCCTTGCCCTTGCTGACTTTGACCAGCTGGGTGACGACCTCCTTGAGCGCGGCCGGCGTCGGCTTTTCACTCTTGGTGATCGGACCGGTTTTGGCGGCAACCGGCGCTACCGTGTCATCATCTTCGATGTCCTCGATCTCGGTCGCCTTGAGCAGCTCTTCTTCGCTCGGCTCGGCGTTGGGATCGACCGCGACGGGCGCGACGACCGTCGGTTCGAATTCGTCTTCGTCGCCAGCCTCGGCAGCTTCCGCGGGCTTGGTCGGCGTCTCTTCGACCGCAGGTTTCTTGGCGGCCACCGGAGCTTTCGCTGGGGCCTTGGCGGGAGCCTTGGCGGGAGCCTTGGCGGGAGCCTTCGCTGGCGCCTTGGCGGCAGTCGGAGGAGCGACTTTAGCGGGCGCTTTCGGCACGGGTTGACCGACGGTCGGCGGTTTGGCCTTGGCCAAAGCCTTGCTCGTCACCGGTTTGGCCCGAGGCGTCGTCTTGGCAGCAACCGGCTTGGCGGTCACAGGCTTCTTGGCGGTTGGCTTCGCAGGTGCTTTAGTGGCCATATGTTACGACTCGATTATTGGAATAGCAGGATAGCTTGACGGAGCATCCGCTGACTTGGGGGTGCCGCACTCTAAGGAGGCCGTCTGGGCTGCAAGGCTTTCGTCATGCATGGCTTTTGCTCATACGGTTGCGGGCCGGGGAATGTGACAGCAGCGGTATGCTGCGTCTCGCTACCTTATAACGAATCGCGTTCTGGGATGACGGCCGTCGTGGCCATTCCTTCCACAGCAGCTCACCACGACTTGGCGTCGCGCACCTGTTGGGCAATCGCCAACTGCTCTTGGAACAAGCGCTGCTGCGCGGCGCGGTCACCACGCCGGGTGGCTTCGGCGAGATCGGTGGCAACGCGACGCGCTTCGATCTCGAGCGCCTCGGCGCGCAGGCGAGCGACTGAGGCCTGCAAAAGTTGGGCCGGCTCCATCGGGCACGGATTGCTGAGCCAACGCACGATGCCGCCTTTGAGTGGCAACAGCGGTTCCTGCTCAGCGGCATAGCGCAGGGCTTCACCGTCGGCATCCGGGTTCAGCAGCAGATGCTCGGCCAGCGGCCGCCACGCCGCCGGCACGTGGCTGGGCTCGAAGGCGAGCCGGTCGAAGGCTTCTTCGCGCAGGGTCGGCTCGCGCACCAACACGTGTAGGATGGCTTCGACTTCCTTCGGCAGGTCGAGGGGCGCATCGTCCCGTTTGCCCGCCGAGGCCGAGGTCGCCCCAGCCAGGCGACGCTCCAACTGGCGCTGATCGAAACCCAGCCAGCGCGCCAGATCGCGCAGATACAAGTCACGCAGTTCGCGATCGGACAGCGGCCGCAGAATTTCCATCACTTGATCAGCGATGGCAAGGCGTTCGCGGTGTTCCAACTCATGCGGCCGTGGTGCCAGCGCGCGCAGCAGATGATCGACATCAGCTTGCGCCGCGCCCACCACCTTTTCGAAGCGTTCTTTGCCGCCCGCACCGGCTTCCTCTTTGAGCAGTTCACCCGGATCCAGGCCATCGGGCACCACGGCGACCCAGCACGGCACGCCAACCGACAAGCACGTGCGCACCGCTTTCAGGCTGTTGGTCTGTCCGGCGGTATCGCCATCGAAGAGCAGGATCAGACGGCCATGATCGCCCACGATGGTACCCAATTGTTTGGCGTGTTCAGCCGTGAGCGCCGTGCCCAGCACGGCCACACATTCCTTGATCCCGGCGTCAGCGGCCGCCATCACATCCGTGGGGCCTTCCATGATGATCAGACGTTTGGCTTCTTTTGCGGCCGGCCGCGCCTGGTGCAGATTGAACACCACATCAGATTTATGATAGAGCGGCGTGTCGGTGTTGTTGACGTACTTACCGACGCCCCGGCCTTCTTCTTTGGCGCGCCGTTCTGCCGCGGGCAGCAAACGCGCACTGATCGCGATCGGATTGCCGAAGCGATCGCAAATCGGAAACGTCACGCGCTCAAAAAAGCGGTCGACCCAGCGACCATTGCGCTCCACCGCCAAATCCAGCTTGGCCAGCAGGTCGACGTCGACGCGACGTTTGCGCCCTTCATCGACCAGCGCTCCCGAACCGGGTGCCCACCCGAGGCGGAACCGGCGGCAGATGTCCTGCGATAAGCCGCGCGAGGCGAGGTACTCGCGCGCTTCGGCCCCCTCCGGCGTGTTCCACAGCACGTCTTCATAGAAGCGCACCGCGAGCGCAAAGGCCTCGACCAGATGATCGCGCTCACTGCGCGACATCTGGGGGCCACCACCTTTCTCATAGACCAGCTCGATGCCGGCGCGACGGGCGAGATATTCGACCGCTTCAGTGAACTCCAGGTGTTCTTTGTCGCGCACCAAGGACAGCACGTCGCCGTGCGCGCCACAGCCGTAGCAATGATAATGGCCGTCGTCGTAGAGATGGCAGCTCGGTGAACGCTCTTGATGGAAGGGACAGCAGCAGACGTGATTATGCCCGGCCCGACGCACGGTCGAGTAATCGCCCATCAAGTGCACGAGGTCGGTCGCCTCCTTCACCCGTCGCACCTGATCTTCGCCGAGGAACCCTGCCATGGTCGCTCATCGCATCGTTCGGCGCGCCGATGCAAGACGCCAAATGCCGGGGGCCTGCCCGTGGTGGCGCGCGAAGGCTTTGTAGAACCCACCGAGCGCGGCAAAGCCACAGGCGGCGGCGATGCTGGCGATGCCCTGATCGGTGGTGCGCAGGAGATCCGCCGCCCGTTCCAACCGCCATTCCCGCACCAAATCGGCTAAAGGCCGCCCGGTCGCCCGCCGGCAGGCGCGCGTCAGTCCCTCGCGTGAACGTCGCAGGCTGCGCGCCAGCGCGGTCACTCCAGCGGTAGGGTCGCGCTCCAATGCCGCCAGCACACTGTGCCGCAAGGGGCTCGGCAGCGCATTGAGTCCACCACGAGCCCCGCGCGCCAAGCCATGGATGATCGCCAGCAGCAACAGGTCGCGACTGCCCGGCAAACGCAGATCGACGAGATCGAGCAGATGCCGCAGTCCCGCCCGTGCGGCCGGTGCGATCAGATGCCGCCGTTGGCAGCGATCGCCGGCCCACGGCCACGGCTGCCCTGGTGCCAGCCGCCGACGCGCGCGCGCCGCATCAGCGGCGGCGAGGCTGAGGTTCACAATGGTGATCGGGCCGCTCGCCGTCGCGCGCAACGCGTGAGTCTCGCCCGGCACCACCGCGACCAGATCGCCCGGCAGGAGGTGCTCGGTCTCGCCTTGCCACTCGTGTTCGACCACGCCGGACTCAACCCAGAACAGTTCGCAGCAGTCGTGACCGTGGGCGGCGAAGCCCTCGCCTGCCG
>CAYQAQ010000234.1:0-4901 GCA_964415495.1 uncultured candidatus Brocadiaceae bacterium
CCTGCGCCCTGCCGGGACTCCGGCCCCGATCCTCGCCACCGTGCTCCACGCCCCCCACGTGATCCCGCTGCGCGGGAAACGTGGCCTTCGGCAAGTCACTCCCTCCGCTCACGCTTCGGGCGGCATCGTGCCTGAGCATCCTTGCGGATGCCAGCACCATGCCGGATCAATGGAAACGACATCGTAGATGTCGTAGGTAGCCGTCTACGACGGCTACGATAAGCCGCCGAAGCGGCTAAAGAAAAGATCCCCCGCCGACCGATCCGCGGGGTAATGAACGGCATGAAGCGCATTCGAATCGTTGTCTTGGTCGTGGTGTTGTTGCTGCTGTCAGCTGTCTTGGCCTATTGAACGAACGACCACGGTCAGTGGCCGTTGGCCGGGTTGTGGAGGGCGAGGAATCCTTCAGCCATCTCGATTACCTTTTGCTGCTGGCGTCGTGGCAGGCGTGAGACCTTTTCAAAAACCTGGCCGAGACGGCCGCCAGCCGGCAGAGCCCGCTTGGGCTTGGGTTGGCCGAGTAGTTCTTCAACCGACACTCCAAGGACCTTGGCCAGTGGCGAGAGAATGTCGGACCTCGGTATTTTGCCGGTGGTCTCCCAATACTGGATATTGGATTGGCGTTCACCTATCTGGCGTGCCAATTCGCGCTGTGAAATGCCTGTGGCCTCTCGGAGGGCTTTGAGGCGTGATGCAACTTTGGTCATGTCAGCATCATAAAGCAGGCTGGAAAAAACGGCTTGCATATGACCAGCATACTGGTCATCTTTGAACAGTGCAATCAAACTTGACACCCTCTCCAAAAAAGAATCCCAAGCGCCTGGACCCCAAAAAACGGGCCCGGCAACTACGGCAGTTGCGGCAGGAGCTTCGGGCCGACTGGCGGGAAGTGATGGCCACCCTGCAGCTGACCATCGAAGAACTGGAGGGCCAATAACCATGCCACGGATCCCGCAGAGCGAAGTGGAGCGGATCAAACGGGAAGTGGACCTTGCGGCACTGGTGCGCAGCCGGGGCGTTGAGTTGCGGCGGCACGGCAGCAAAGACCTGGTCGGCAAGTCGCCGTTCACCGACGAAAAGACCCCCAGCTTCATCATCACCCCGGAAAAGAACCTGTGGCACTGCATGAGCAGCGGCAAAGGCGGCAGCGTGATCGACTTCATCATGGCCTACGACGGCCTGAGCTTCCGCCACGCTTACGAAGTCCTCGCGGACGGCGGTGTATCCAAACTGATCCGGAGCGGGGAGGGGCCGGTCAAACATGCCTCCTCGCGGAAGCTGGAAAGCCCGGTGGCCTTTGATGCCGACGATTACACCGTGACCCGGCAAGTGATCGACTACTACCACGAACGCCTGAAACAGACGCCCGACGCCCTGGACTACCTGCAAAAGCGTGGCATCAGCGCGGCGGCGGTGGACGCTTTTAAGATCGGCTTTGCCGACCGGACCTTGGGCCTGCGGCTGCCCGCCGCAGTGACCAAAGCCGGAGGCGACATCCGGGAGCGCTTGAAAAAAATCGGCCTGATCCGGGCCGAAAGCGGGCACGAACACTTCAACGGCTGCGTCGTGTTCCCGATCTGCCACGAGGAAAACGGCTCCGCCATGATCACCGAGATATACGGCCGTAAAACCGTGCCCCGGCAAAAGACCGGGTTGTACCACCTTTACCTGCCGGGGCCGCATGTGGGCATCTGGAACGGCGCGGCGTTACAGGCCAGCCGTGAAATCATCCTCTGCGAATCGGTGATCGATGCGTTGACGTTCTGGTGTGCCGGCCATCAGAACGTCACCACCATCTACGGCACCGAAGGCTTTACCGAGGAGCTGCGCCAGGCGTTGCTTGATGCGAAAGCCCAACGGGTTTACCTCGCTTACGACCGGGACCAGGCCGGGGACCGGGCAGCGGAGCGGGACGCGGCTTGGTTCCTATCCAAAGGCATTGAATGCCTGCGGATCAAGTTCCCTCATGGTATGGATGCCAATGAGTATGCCAGAAAAGTAACCCCACCGGAGCAATCCTTGCGGCTCCTGATCCAGTCGGCGGAATGGATAGGCAAAGGCAAAGCCCCGGAACCGTCCGCAGAAAAAGTGCCTGTGGCACCCGCGCCTTCTTCTTTATTAGCTGCTGAGTTAGCCGCTGATGCGGCACCGGAAGAGGCAGCTAAAGAAGAAATGATCCTTGGCGATCCTTCGCGTTCTTCCAATCTGCCTTTGGAACCCTCTGGCTCCGATCTGGTGGCCGCCCTTGGAAACCGGCAATACCGCGTCCGCGGTCTGGACAAAAACAACAGCTTTGAAGTGCTCAAGATCAACCTGCGCTTGAGCCATGGCGAACTCTTCTACATCAACGTGCTCGACCTCTACCAAGCCAAGCAGCGCCAGAGCTTCATCGACGAAGCCGCCAAGGAAACACTCCTTGACCCCGAACTGATCAAACGCGACCTGGGCAAATTGCTCCTGGAACTGGAACGGATGCAGGAAGAACGCTTGAGAGCCGGAGAATCCTCTTCCTTAGCCGCTGTTCCCGAAATGAGCCAAGAGGAACGCCGGGAAGCCCTGGAATTGCTGCGCAGCCCGGACCTCTTGGCCCGCATCCTCGAAGCCTTCAACGCCTGCGGCGTCGTCGGCGAAGACACCAACAAAATCGTGGGCTACTTGGCAGCCGTCTCGCGCAAGTTCGCCAAGCCCCTGGGCGTCATCATCCAGTCAACCAGCGCGGCGGGCAAGACCACGCTCATGGACGCCGTGTTGTCCTTCATCCCCGAAGAAGAGCGGGTCAAATACAGTGCCATGACCGGCCAGGCCCTCTTCTACCTTGGTGAAACCGACATCGCCCACAAAGTGCTGGCCATCGCCGAAGAAGAAGGTGCCGAGAAAGCCACCTACGCCCTGAAGCTCCTGCAAAGCGAAGGCGAACTGACCATTGCCAGCACAGGCAAAGACGAAGCCGGACGGCTCAAAACCGAAACCTACCATGTCCAGGGCCCGGCCATGATCTTCTTCACCACCACATCCATCGAGATCGACGAAGAACTGGCCAACCGTTGCCTGACCCTGACCGTCGATGAAAGCCGGGAACAAACCCGCCGCATCCACCGGCTGCAGCGCGAAGAAGAAACCCTCCACGGCCACCTGCGGGCGGTGCAGGCGGCTAAAATCAAAAAGCTCCACCAGAACGCCCAGCGGCTGCTGGCCGCCCTGCCCGTGCACAACCCCTACGCCGCGCACCTGAGCTTCCCCGACCAAAGCACCCGGCTGCGGCGCGACCAAAAAAAATACCTCACCCTGATCCGCACCATCGCCCTATTGCACCAGCACCAGCGGCCCCGCAAAGTCATCGAAGGCGTCGAACACATCGAAGTGGCCTTGGAAGACATCGCCCAAGCCAACCGCCTTGCCGGTGAAATCCTCGGCCGCTCGCTCGACGAGTTGCCACCGCAAACCCGCCGCTTCCTGGACCTGCTCCACGAAATGGTGCAAACCCTCTGCCGGGAAAAGGCCATCGAGCCAGGCTCCTGCCGCTTCACCCAACGCCAGGCCCGCGAAGCCACCGGCTGGAGCGCCTTCCAAGTCAAAAAACACCTGGCCCGGCTCGCCGAACTCGAATACGTCCTGCCCATGCGCGGTGGACGCGGCCAGCAGATCATTTACGAACTGGCCTACAACGGCGAAGGCCGCGAGGGCGGGCGCTTCCTGCCCGGCCTCATCGACCCCGACGCCCTGCGCGGCCCGCTGCCCGCCATTACCTACGACGAAAAGTGGGAGCCCCCAAGTAGCCCCCTGGTAGCCCCCAGGTTGCGGGGTGGTGGCACCACCCAAAACGGCTCCAACCCGCATCAATACAACCTGCGCAAGCCATCTTCTCCATTAGCCGCCGCAAACGCACAACCGGCCCGGAAAAAAACCGCGGCGTCGTACCGTAAGTAAAGCCGAGGCAGAACCCCATGGCCAAAGTGCGTAAAGGCATCGAGCGGGCGGCGCACATGCGCCGCTGGGCCGACCGCAAAGGCGGCTACGCCGCCAGCCCCGACGGCTTGGACCGCTCCGACCCCGGCACCCTCGCCAGCCTGGTGGACCGCTGGTTCCAGCGACTCGAAGAACTCCACTACTCCCCGCGCAGCATCGACATGCACCACTGGGCCCTGCGCACCTTCCTCTTCTGGGCGAGGGAACGCGACCTCACCCGGCCCGGCCAGATCACCAAACCCATCCTCGAGAGCTACCAACGCCACCTCCACCGTTACCGCAAAACCGACGGCCAACCCCTCGGCGTCACCACCCAGCGCAGCCGCCTCGGCGCCCTGCAACGCTTCTTTGCCTGGCTCTGCAAACAAAACCACCTCCACGCCAACCCCGCCGCCGATCTCGAACTGCCCCGCAAACCCCACCGCCCGCTGCCCAAAGCCCTCAGCCCCCAGGAAATCCAAACCCTGCTCGCCTTCCCCGACACCTCCGACCCCCTCGGCGTGCGCGAACGCGCCATCCTCGAAGTCCTCTACGCCACCGGCATCCGCCGCAGCGAACTGGTCCGGCTCGACCTCGAAGACATCGACCCCGCCGCCATGACCCTGCGCGTGCGCCGCGGCAAAGGCGGCAAAGACCGCCTGCTGCCCCTCGGCCGCCGCGCCGCCGCCTGGCTGAGCCGCTACCTCCACCACACCCGCCCGCGCCTGGAAACCACCCACACCGAACGCGCCCTCTTCCTCTCCGGCTACGGCCAGCGCCTCAGCTCCACCTACTTGGGGAACTGGGTTGCCCGCACCGTCAAAGCCGCCGGCATCGGCAAAACCGGCTCCTGCCACCTGCTGCGCCACTCCTGTGCCACCCACATGCTCGAAGGCGGCGCCGACATCCGCTTCATCCAGCAGATGCTCGGCCACGCCCGGCTCGACACCACCAGC
>CAYQAQ010000234.1:4911-5572 GCA_964415495.1 uncultured candidatus Brocadiaceae bacterium
ATCTACACCGAAACCGACATCCGCGCCCTCCAACTCGTCCACGCCCGCACCCATCCATCAGGCTCGACGCAAGGGCAACCATGAGCTATCTTCCATCCATGCACATTGCCCACCAAAAAGTCATCGGGGAAAATGGACGGCCCGAAGCCGCCTTGGTCCCATGGGATGTCTTTGTCCAAATCCAGCACCAGTTGGAAGATGAGGAGCCCACCACCGAGGAATGTGCTGCGATGGCCCGAGCCGCCCGGGACCGTGCCGAAGGCAACACCGAAGCCTTCATCGGTCTGGACCAATTGAAATCCGAGTTGTCCATCTGATGCGGACCGTCCAACTGCACCGCCATGCGGCCAACTACCTGCGCCGCATGCCCAGGCCCCGCCAAGTGCAAATGGTGGCCGACTTGGAAGCGGTTGCCGCCCTTGATGACATCGGTTCCCATCCCAATGTCTCCCCTCTGAGTGGCGATCACGCCGGTTGGTGGCGTCTGCGTGTCGGTTCCTATCGCGCTTTGCTGCAAATACGCTTGGAAGACCAGATCGAAATCCTCTTTGTTGACCACATCGGCCCGCGCGGCGACATTTACAAAAAGTGATCTGTGCGCTTCCTCCCACGCCCTCCCCGAGGGGCCGGGATCTTATGGACATTTAGCCGCCAAGGCCGC
>CAYQAQ010000235.1:0-5543 GCA_964415495.1 uncultured candidatus Brocadiaceae bacterium
AGGGGCGCAGGGTCGCGTGCAGATCAGGCCCTGGGTCAACCGCCGCCAATCCCTGAGGACTGCGCAAGCCGGCCAGCGTCTCGGCCAACCAGGGACCAGCCGAGACCTGCGCCCACTCGGGCGTGACGACCGCATCTGCGCCACCCGCTGCCGCGCCAGCGCCAGCCAGCAGGCGCATCGCCTCGTGGAAGCCCAGGCCCTGTTCCTCCGCCAGGCGCTCGATCTCGCGGAAGCGGGTCAGGGTCTGCTCCAGCCGGGCCTGATCGACCTCGACCCAGCGACCGCGGATCAGTACCAGCCCCCGACTGTCGGCGAGCAGGCTCTTCACCTCGGCCGCGGTCAGCGGTTCGCCGTCGAGCGCAACCGACACCGAGAAGTCGAGCAGCGCATCCTGGCCGACCTGCGACGGCTGCCGGCCGCCCACGGTGGCGCTGACGGTCGGTCGCGACGGCCGGTTCGCCCGCCACTGCGCAGGCATGCGCACAACGACGCCGGCCTCTTCCAGGCGCGGGACATCGTTGAGCAGCGTCAGCGCCTCGCCGGCGGTCCAGCGCAGCGGTTGGAAGATCTCGCGCCGGTCGATCAGGCCCTTGAGCCACACGCAGTGCTCGGCCGCCTTTTGCAGCGGTGCAAGCAGTGCCAAGAGGCGCCCTTTGTCGGCGGCCGCCGCATACTCGCGCAAGGCTTCGCCCAAGGGACGGTGCTGGGCCTTGCCTTGGGCCGACAGCCGCGTGCTGTAGGTCGCTAGGAAGGCGAAGGGGAACTGCTCGTCTTTGCGGTTGTCGGCCAGGTGCACGTGGACGCGCCCGACCAGGTTCCAAACCGGATTGCGCTCCTTCAGAAAGGTTTCGAGCGCCTGGCCGCTGTGGACCAGTTCGTCGTGCAGAGCCTGGTCCAGTTCCAGCCACAGGCGTTCCAGCACCTCGACCGACAGGTACTCGGCCCCGTCCATGGGTGGAGCCGACCAGATCAGCGCTTGCAGATCGCCGGCATCGGGCGCCGGCACGCGGCCCGGCGCCTCGCTTCCGGCTTCCGGCAGTGGCAAGGTGCAGAGCGAGGTCAGGTAGCGCACCGCCACATCCCGCCACCAGCCTGCCACCGGGTGCAGCGCCACGCCGACCTGTTCGGCGCCCAGGGTCAGCAAGAGCGCCCCCGAACCACCACCTAGCGCCGAGGCCATCACCAGCCGGCTGGCGATGGCGAACGGCAGAGCGGGCTCGTCCGACGGGATCAGCGTCAGATGCCCGTGCGGAGTCAGGGCCAGGGTGTGGGCGGGTTCCGATGGCCTCATGCGGGGACTCCGCACGCCACATGGATCATTATTTTGGACATCGGCATGGTCAGCCCTCCATCTCGCCGCCGCCCGCAGGCGCTGGCAGTCCCGTGACGACTTCAGCGTCAGAGCGGTCGGGGTTGATGCAGTCAGCGATGATGTGATCCGCCAACTCGCCGAGGTAATCGGTGAGGACCTTGTTCATCTCCAGGTACTCGGGCCACAGGTCGGTGTTCACCGCCACCTTGCCGATCATCAGGCAGACCGAGGTCCGACGCATACGCGGATGGCGATAGGGCCGATAGCCCTTTGAGCGGGCGAGGGCGAGGAACAGGCGCAGCGACCAAGGGTTGGTGAGCGAGAAGCGGAACTCGACCGGCGGATTGGGTACGGGACCAGCCTGCGGCACACCGTCGATGCGCTGCTGAAGCCGGTCGATGGCCGCCTGGGCGGCCTGCCGTTCGCCCGGCGTGGTCGCGCCGGCGAAGAGAGCCTTGATCTTGGCCAGCTTCTCGCGGATCTGCTGCTCATCAGCCATGGTCGTCGGTCTCTTGGGTCATCTCACTGATCAGGAGATCAACGTCCGTCGCGGGATTGGGGAACTCTCCGGCCCCTCGGGTGGCGTGCCCACCGCGCAGGCGCTGCGCGTGAGTCAGGGCTGTCGCGAGTTTCGGGGGCAGCGCTGCCATGCTGCGTTCGGCAGCGCGCTGATCCTTGGCATAGCCTGGAAGCAAGGCCTCCAGTTGGCGAATGGCGTGATCCGCATTGACGATCTGTGCCTGCGAAAAGACCAGGTGCAGAAGCAACAAGACCTCGAAGCAGGGGTTCGACCAAGCGAGCCGGATGTCCTGCTGCGCGGCTTTCTGCCGGAGCGTCCGTAGCATCGCCTCATCAGGCCGCTCCTCGGCATCGAAGACCACCCAGGTGCTGTCGAAGCGATCTTCGCGGCCATTCGCAGCCGCTTTGGCCCGCTCCGCAATCGCCACATCGAGCATCTGGGGCGGGCTCTTGGGACAGTCCTTCACCACCACCACGACCTGCCGATACACCTGCCTGATTCGGTCGAAGTACGCCGGCTCCGTCACCTTGCCCTGCGTCAGGACCAGGATGCGCCGCCGCAGGGGCCGGCGGTGATCCTGCCTGCGTGTCCTCCGGGCGAAGTGCTCGTCGCGCCCCATGTCAGCGCCCCAGGTGGGTCGGCAGGACGGGGATGCCGCCGTAACGGCCGGCGAGGTAACCGCGCAGGATCGAGTCCTTCTGCTTTGGCCGGTAGTCCGTCAGTGGAATCACCTGCGTAGCCCCGGCGCTATTCTTCTCTGTCAGCCAGATTTGATCCCGACGCAGGATCTCCTGGTTGAGCTGCGAGACATCGTGGCTGGTCATGATTGCTTGAGCGCCGTGACGGTTGACCTCGGGGTCGTGCAGCATCCCTAGCACGCTGCGCACCAGCAGCGGATGCATGCTGGCGTCGATCTCGTCGATCGCGACGCAGGCGCCGGTCTCCAGCATGGTTCGCAGTGAACCCAGCAGCGTGAAGAGCCGTACCGTGCCGGCGGACTCGTCGGCCAACAGATCGAAGGCTTCTTCGCCGCTGCCGTCCGGGCGTTGGTGGATGGTCTGGGTCGCGGTGATTCGGCCCGCGAGCAGTTCGGACTGCAACTGGTTGCGGATGTCCTCGGGGATTCCCTCGGGCAGCTTGATGTGTTCGCTCGACAGGGTGACGACGCGGATGTCTTGGATCCCCAAATCGGCAGCCACCAACATCCGCGTAATGAAGGCCTTTGCCTCTGGGTCGTTCTTCGCCAACTGCGACGTGAACGCCTGCATGCCGGCCAGGCTGCCGGGCTGCTGCGCGGCAAGATCCCAATAGCCGAGCCGACGAACGAACCACTGGTAGACGGCTGACAGCTGCGGGTGGTTGAACTGCGCGCCGACGGACAGGAACAGCGCGTTGTCCCGCGTCCGCTCCTGGAGGTCCTTTGCCGGCTTGAAGCTGCTGGTCGAGTGCCAGTCGTACCGTTCGCCAGTCCAGGTCCGCTTGAACCAGCGCTGCGGCTGACCCTTCGGGTAGGCTACGAGTTCTTCGTGATGGACTCTCTCCGGGCTGATCTGGAGGTAGTAGATGTAGCGGACGCCATCTTCGATGAAGGCGACCTCGAAGACAGATGGCTTGGCGCGGCTCTCGGCATCCAGGCGAAAGGGGACGACTCCCGTCGGTGCGCCGGGCAGCAGCTTGGTGGCCGAGTTCTCGACGATGAAGCGCACATAGGCGAGCGCCTTGAGGATGTTGCTCTTCCCTGAGGCGTTGGCGCCGTAGAGGACCGCGCTTGCCAGTAGTCGGCAGGATTCGTCCCCCACCAGATTGCCTGGTAGGGTGTGGTCCTTGGGAGCAGGCGTCATCGTCAGCGAAACACTCTCGCGGATGCTTCGGAAGTTCCGCACGACGAAATGGACAAGCATGGCGGATTCCTCGTCGTACGTGACTTTGGAAGAAAAAATCTCTCTACAAGGAGTAGGATTGCAAGAATGGCTCAAATCGGACGTAGGTCAGTACGAACACTTCCGGAGGGTTCAGTCAGGTGCTCAGCGACTCGGGACAGAGCGCAGATAACCGCGACTGGCCTCATTTTGAGCACCTCATTTCGCTGATCCGTAAAGGCAAAGTGGGTGGTATCGTCACCTGGCAGTTCAATCGCCTGACCAGCGACCTGCAGGATCTGCTGGCGCTTGCCGATCTCCTGGAAGAGACCGGCACCGCATTGGTTTCCGTCAGCGACCAGATCGCCACCGACACCCCGGGTTGGCGCACGATGCTGTCGATTCTCGGATCTGTTGCCCAGTGGGAACGTCAGTGGAACCGCGACACCCGCATTATCACCCACCCAACCGCACAGGAGGCGACCGCATCATGAAGTCGTCCGAGAACGGCCGCCAGCGGCCATGGGTCATCTATACCCGTGTCTCGACTGAGGAGCAGGCTGAACACGGCCACAGTCTTCCTGCCCAGGAGAAGGCATGCCGCGCCATGTGCGAGGCTCGCCAGTATCCGCTTGGGCAGGTGTTCAGCGATCCCGGCCAGAGCGCCAAGAACTTGAACCGTCCGCAGGTCCAGCGCCTCATCGCGCTGGTCCGTGAAGGCAAGGTCGGCGGGATCGTCGTCTGGCGGCTGGATCGCCTGACCCGTAACCTCCGCGATCTCCTGGAACTCGTCGATCTGCTTGAGGAAACCGGCACCGCGCTGGTGTCCGTCAGCGAGCAGATCGCCACTGATACCCCGGCAGGTCGCATGATGCTCGCCATCCTGGGGTCCGTGGCTCAGTGGGAGCGCGAGACCATCGCCGAGCGCATTCGGCTCGGCATTCGGCAGCGCATCCAAGATGGCGGCTGGATCGGTGGACCGGTGCCGCCCGGCTGCCGCGTGGTCGGTGAACCCGGCCATAAGCGTCTGGAGGTCGACCCCGAGGTCGGCCCAGTCGTTGGTCCGATTTGGTCGATGGTCGCCCAGGGCAAAACCATCAACGACATCGCGGTCTACCTGACCGAACGCGGTGTGAAGCCACCGAGGAAGATGGGGTGGCGACTGACGACGGTCCACTCGCTGTTGCGCCAGGACCGTGTCGTCGGCCTCCTGGTCGACGAAGAGAGCTTCAATGCCTGCCACACGGCATTGGGGGGTCGAAGTTGTCCTGCCAGACCCAAGGGCGGCTTCCGACTGTCCAGCCAGGGGCGGAGCGAGCGGGCCTGGCCACTAGCCAACCTGGCGCGCTGCTCGTTCTGCGGAGCGTCCATCTTCGGCTACACCGCCATTGGCAAAGGCACGCCATACCACTACCTCCGCTGCACGAACAGGGCCAAGAAGCAGTGCCCGGCGCCAGAACTCTCCGCGCCTGCCTGGGAGGCTGCGGTCTGCAAGGCGCTGAACCTGATCCTGGCTGACCAGGGACCGTATGCCGAGCGGCTCAACGCCATCGCCATCGAGTTGCAGCGCCGCGCGAACAACCGCCACGTTGAAGTGGCGGCCCTCGTGAAGGAGCGGGATGCCATCGCGGGCCGTCAGCAGCGGTTGATCGCCCTGGCCGAAGCCGGTGATGCCCCGATCAAGGGCATTGCGGAGCGGCTCAAGGATCTGGAACGCGAACTGGCGGCGGCAGATCTCAAACTCGCTGAGATGGAGGGGCTGTCATCAGCGTCGGGCCTTGTCTTGTCAACATCTTGTCTACAATCGCCAGCATGCTCACCATTCCCATCCGTGACCTGCAACAGCGTGGGA
>CAYQAQ010000236.1:0-5535 GCA_964415495.1 uncultured candidatus Brocadiaceae bacterium
CGCTACCTCACGGGGTCATCTGCTGCCACCCTCAGAGCGCAAATGGTATGATTTGGATTATAGCCAGGTGCGCACTCCGGCCCTTCCCTTGGTCGAACCGCGCCGCTAAGGAGCTGGCGGTTCGCGAGATGGCGCGCCATCCATGATGACGCGCAGGTTCTCTTGCACCGCCGCCTCTTCCTCGGCGGTCAACTGCGGATCACGGATACGATAGACGCAGCGGTTGGCTTTATCTTCGATGACCATGATCGAATGGTCGCCATCACGTACGACTTCACGAAAGCGTAGTTTGCGTGCACGCACGAGGAACAGCAAGACGACATAACAGAAGCATTGCTGAGCACGTTGGGTTTCGTCCTTGAGGGCTTGGAAAATACCGAGCAAGGCCTGAATATCGATCGGCTTAACTTGCGGACCATCCGGTGTCGGGGCGCGCTGCCGCCACCAACTGATCAGGGAGCTGCGATTACGACCTTCCCAGATCTCGTCACTGATGTCGTGACGGACGAAGCGCTCGCCAGTGAACTCCAGGGCTGACCAGAAGACGGCGCCAGGCGCAATCGGCGCGCCAGTGTGCTCGCAGACCAGTTTCGGATGCTCGACTTTACCATCCCAATCGGTGGGCATTGACGGGGTATACGCCGCAACCGCGTTATCGGAAGGGCGGAAGTCAGGACAGCCGTGAACGCAGGAGCTCGCGTTCGAAGCCGAGTTCCTTCGGCATGCGATCACCCAGACGATCAAAGATCTCTTGCTGCGAGTCGATCTCCTGCAGCCATTCCTGCGGCTGGATCGCTTGGACCCGTTTCAGACGGGCGCGATCGTAATCGGTCAGACCATCCAGGTTGATGTGCTCGGCGAACGGCATCCAGCCGATGTGCGTCTCGTCACCCTCAGCGTGGCCGTGACAGCGGTTCACGATCCACTCGAGCACGCGCATGTTGTCGCCGAAGCCTGGCCACAAAAAGCTGCCGTCGGTGTCCTTGCGGAACCAATTGACGTGGAAGATGCGCGGCGGATGCGCGAGCTTGCGCCCAATGTTCAGCCAATGGGCGAAATAGTCGCCCATGTGGTAGCCGCAAAACGGCAGCATCGCCATCGGATCGCGGCGGACTTGGCCGACCTTGCCCGCGGCGGCGGCGGTGGTCTCAGAACCGAGCATGGCGCCGAGGTAGGTGCCGTGGCTCCAATTGAAGGCCTGGAACACCAACGGATAGGTGGTGGCACGCCGGCCGCCGAAAACGATGGCCGAGATCGGTACGCCGCGCGGATCGTCGACCTCGCGCGCAAGGGCCGGGTTATTCGTCATCGGTGCGGCGAATCGGCTGTTGGGATGCGCGGCCTTCTCGAGCGAACGCGGCGACCAGGTTCGCCCGCGCCAATCGATCAGATCCGGCGGTGGCTGCGCGGTTTTGCCTTCCCACCACACGTCGCCGGTGGGGGTCAGCGCGACGTTGGTGTAGATGGTGTCCTTGGCGATGGTTTCCATCGCGTTGGGATTGGTTTCGACATTGGTGCCTGGTGCGACGCCGAAGTAGCCGTTTTCCGGATTCATCGCCCACAGACGGCCATCTTCGCCCGGCCACAGCCAGGCGATGTCATCGCCCACCGTGGTGATCTTCCATCCGGCATAACGCTCGGGCGGAATTAACATCGCGAAGTTGGTCTTACCACACGCGGACGGGAACGCCGCCGCGACGTAGGTGACCTCGCCGCGCGGATTCTCGACTTTCATCAGCAGCATGTGTTCGGCGAGCCAGCCTTCCTGGCGACCGAGCCACGAGCCCAGCCGCAGGGCCAGGCACTTTTTGCCGAGCAGAACGTTGCCGCCGTAGTTGGAGGAGGTCGAGATGATCTCGTTGTCGTGCGGGAAGTGGGCGATGTGGCGATGTTCGATCCCCACATCGCGCATGCAGTGCAGGCCTTTGGTGAAGGCGCCGCTGGGACCCAGATGCTGCCACGCCACATCACCCATGCGGGTCATGACGCGCATCGACAGCACGACGTAGATCGAATCGGTGATCTCGATGCCGACTTTGCTGCGCTCGCAGCCGGCGGGACCCATGAGATAGGGCACGACGTAGAGCGTGCGCCCGGCCATCGACCCGCGGGCGAGCTCGGTGAGCTTGGCGCGCATCGCCACGGGATCGGCCCAGTGGTTGGTCGGCCCGGCTTCATCTCGCTGCGGCGTGCAGATGTAGGTGCGGTCCTCGATACGGGCAACGTCGGCGGGATCGGAGCGGTGATACCAGCAGCCGGGCAGCAGGTCGTGATTCAGCCGCTGGATCACGCCAGTGCGCTCAGCCTCAGACAGCAACCGGTCGCGTTCAGCCAGGGATCCATCGCACCAATGCACGGCTGCGGGTTGGCACAACGCGGTCATTTCCGCCACCCAGGCTTGCACGACGGGATGCTGACAGCGATGCGGCGCTGGTTGCATGGGGGGCCCTCCTCAGGTTCCACAGGTAGCATGACCCGCAGCCGCGCTCAAGGCAAGGCTCACCGATGCGACGTATGACGGGCTTCTCAGTTCATCAGGAGGCGACGCGGAACGTCGTCGCACAGGCGACGCAGCGCTGTGTGCCGGGCCGGCACACGTGGCGTTCGCCGCACACCGGGCAGGCGACATTCAGCCGCGGCCGCAGACCACCGGCCTCGCGGATGGCGGTGCGCACGTAGCGCCACTTGGCGCGCAGCGAGCGATCGGTCGTCGCGCGGCGCAACTGACCGCCCCAGGTGACGAAGCGCATGAAGGTCTCAGCGAAATCTTCATCAGCGTTGAGCTCGGCGTAGCGCGTCAGATAGGTCCCGGTACCAAAGGTGCGCAGGAAGCAGGAGCGGTCCTCCAGGTGGAGGTAGTCCGCGAGCGCATGCCCGAATTCATGGCGCAGCACCGCGCGCAGGCTCAGCGTCTTGGTGCCGAAGGCGCGGGCGCTCTCGCGCCGGGTGCGGCGCGTCCAACGCGGCAAGCGCAGCTTGCGCTCGCCGAAGGTGTACCACGCCAGGCCCTTGGCGGTCATGCGACGGCGGCTCTGCACCACCGACACCCAGTAGAAGAGCGGACCCAAGCCAAGCTGCGTCAACTCGCCGCGCAGATCGCGCAACGCATCCAGCAAAGCAGGATCGGCGTCGGGGCCGGCAAGGCTGATGGGGGCGTGGCGCATGGTCGGTTCGCCGGCGATTATGGCCGCGTCCAGCCGTGGGAACGCGATTTTTACAGCCGAACCGCACCACAGACCGACACATAAAACATTCTGCAGCAACGGCTTACAGCACTGTCGAAAACCAGGCCCAGAAAATCCGCGCCCTCAGGCCAAAGTTATCGATCGTCCCGCGAAGGGGCCTTCCAGAACCAGCCCTACGCTCACGTCGCTCGCTCGCCGCAGAAGCGCGTGACAGACCTGCGCAAGCCGGTCAGCATGCCGCGCAAGACTGACACGCCCTTCCGCACCGACCGCCTGCTGCATGGCGGTGACTACAATCCCGAGCAGTGGCAGCACGTGCCTGGCATCTGGGACGACGACGTCCGCCTGATGCGCCTCGCCGGCTGCAACGTGGTGTCGCTCGGCATCTTCTCATGGGCCAAGCTCGAACCGGAAGAGGGCCGCTACGACTTCGCCTGGCTCGACGACATCATTGAGCGCCTGCACCGTGGCGGAATCTCCGTATTCTTAGCTACGCCCAGCGGCGCCAAACCCAACTGGCTGGGTCTGCGCTATCCCGAGGTGCGCCGCGTCGACGCGAAGGGCCAGCGCGATCCGCAGCAGTTGCGTCACAACCACTGTCCGACCTCACCCATCTACCGCGCCAAGGTGCGGGCGATCAACACGGAGCTCGCGCAGCGCTACGGCCAGCACGCGGCGGTGAAGCTGTGGCATGTCAGCAACGAATACGGCGGCGAGTGCCATTGCGATCTCTGCTTCGACGCCTTCCACGCCTGGCTGCAGACCAAGTACGGTGACGTCGAAACCATGAACCGTGCCTGGTGGAGCCACTTCTGGAGCCACACCTACCGCAGCTTCGCCGAAGTCACCACTATTGACGCTTCCGTGCACGGCCTGGTGCTGGACTGGAAGCGCTTCACCACCGATCAGTGCGTCGATTTCTTCCGCGCCGAGGTCGAGCCGCTCAAACAAATCGCTCCACACATCCCGGTGACGACCAACTTCATGGGCACTTATCCGCGCCTGGATTACTGGCGTTTCGCGCCGCATCTGGACGTGGTGTGCTGGGACCTCTATCCCAATTGGGGCGTCGGCGACGACGTCGCCACCGCCTGCGCCGTCGGGTTCGTCGATGAGATCTACCGCTGCCTGAAAGGCGGCGTGCCGTGGTTGCAGATGGAGGCTGTCACCAGTGCCACCAACTGGCAGCCGACGGCCAAAATCAAGCGCCCGGGCGTGCACCGCCTGACCTCGTGGCACTCGGTCGCGCATGGCGCCGATGCGGTGTGCTATTTCCAGTGGCGCAAATCGCGTGGTTCGTCGGAGAAGTTCCACGGCGCCGTGGTCGACCACGAAGGCAGCGAGAAGCCCCGCGTCTTTCGCGAGGTCGCCGCACTGGGCAAAGAGCTCGCCGCGGTGCCCGCCATCGCCGGTACCACCACCGTCACCGAAGTGGCGCTGATCTACGACTGGGCCAACCGCTGGGCGATCGAAGCCGCGCAGGGGCCGCGCAACCGTGACAAGGATTACGAGGCCACCTGCCAAGCGCACTACCGTCCGTTCTGGCAGCGCGGCATCCCCGTCGATGTGGTCGACTCGACCCAGGATCTGTGGTCGGACAAACTGGTCATCGCCCCAATGCTCTATTTGCTCAAGCCGCACGTCGCGGCGCGCTTGCGCGCCTTCGTCGCCGACGGCGGCACAGTGATCGCAACCTACCTCACCGGCATCACCGATGAGAACGACCTGGTCCATCTCGGCGGCTGGCCCGGCGACGGTTTGCGCGAAGTATTCGGCATCTGGGTCGAAGAGCACGACACGCTCTACGACGGCGACCGCCAGACCATCGAGGCGGGCATCAATGATCTCGGCCTGCACGGCAGCTACGCCGTGCGCCACTACGCCGACGTCGTGCACGCTGAGGGCGCCGAGGTCCTGGCAACCTTCGGCGATCAGTTCTACGCCGGCTCGCCAGCCGTAACCCGCCACCGCTTCGGCAAAGGCCAGGCGATCTACGTCGCCGGGCGCGCCGATGCGCGCTTTCTAGACGACCTGCTCGGCGGCGTCGCCGATCGTCTCGGCCTGCGCCGCGCGCTGCCCGACATCCCGGCCGGCGTCTGCGTGCGCGAGCGCGGCGATGACCGCAATCGCTTCCTCTTCCTGCTCAACTTCGCCAAAGAAGTGCGCACGGTCAACGTCAGCGATGGTTGGTCCGACGCCTTCACCGGTCGGCCCGCGCCGAGTCGCGTGGAGCTGCCCATCGCCGGCGTAGCGGTGTTGCGGCGACCGCAGAGCGGGTGAACCGATCGAATAGCGGCACGCCCGTTGCGCAGCCGAGCACCGCCTGTGATCCTCTGCCATGACCGCCACC
>CAYQAQ010000237.1:0-5521 GCA_964415495.1 uncultured candidatus Brocadiaceae bacterium
GGATGGGGCCGAGGAGGAGGGGGTATTCCTGTGGGTCGTATTCGAGGTCGGCGTCTTGGATGAGGACGATGTCGCCAGTGGCGGCGGCGAAGCCGGTGCGCAGGGCTGCGCCTTTGCCTTGGTTGATTTCGTGATACAGGATGTGATCCACGAGCGGGGCGATTTCGGCTTTGAGCAGATCGCGGGTGCCGTCGGTGGAGTGGTCGTCCACGATGATGATTTCGCGGTCGAGATCGGAGGGCAGGGGCGCGGCGCGCACGGCGTCCACGATGACGCGGATGGTGCGAGCTTCGTTGTAGCAGGGGATGACGACGGAGAGTTTCACTGGTTTTGCGCTCGTGAGAATATGTGGATTTTGACAGGAGAGTGGCGTGTCGTTTGATTGGTTCAAAGGTGCAGCGCTATCATTGGCGAGAAGTGCGGAGCGAGGATGAACTCATTGGGAGGAGCGGAGAATAATGTCTATGTTTGCGATCATTCTAGGGGTTGACCCAATTGGGGCGAGCGGCAGTTTTTGCGGGTCTATCCCCACTATGCCATCGACTGTTTACATGCTTGTTTTCAAAAGACCCGAAGGGGCGTTTCGGGCAGGTGCAAAACTACGGGCCCGCCGCTGTAGTCGGGGAGGGGCGTGTTGAGGTTGGTGCTGAATAAGTTAAAGGGGTTTTTGGGTGAGCGTCCCAGCTCCGCAGATTTCTTTATTTTACTGGGAGACCGCCTGCTGAGGCTTCCGATAGGGCTTTTGCTGGCGGGGGCGTTAGCTAGGCATTTGGGGCCGGAAGCTTATGGATGGATGAATAGCGGTCTAGCAGTGATGATGACCGGAGCAACTGTGGCGCAGTTGGGGTTGGATTTGGTCGTGGTGCGACATGCCTCTCAAAATACCGAACGTGCATCGGCGATCATGGGGGCAGCATTTATAGCACGTATTCTTGCAGGCGTATTGGTGGTCCTGATCGTATGCGGGGCGGTATTTTTAATGCGGGGAGGAGCGGGCGAGGAGCGAGGTGTTTTATATGTTTTGTCACTGGGTGCGTTGATGCCTGCGTTGTCGGTGCCCGGGCTTTGGTTTCAGGCCAAGACACGCAACCGAGTGGCCGTCTTGGCGGGCTTGGGCGTGTTTCTGGTGATCGCGGCTGTTCGACTATGGATGATTTCGCAGGGGGTTGGCGTTGTTGCGTTGGCATGGATGGTGCCAGTGGAGTTTTTTGGTGCATCAGCCGCCGCTTGGTATGCGATGAGCAGACAGGGAGGGCGAATAGCGGTTAGAGCGGGCTTTTCGGAGTTCGGCTATTTGCTCAAAGAGGCGTGGCCATTATTGGTAGGGGCATTGGCGTCGGTGTTTTATATGAGGATAGATATGATTATGCTGCGGTGGATAGCGGGGGCGGAGGCAGCGGGTGTGTATGCGGCGGGAACGCGATTCAGCGAGTTTGCTTATGCGATACCCGGATTATTGGGGATGAGCCTGATGGCCGGGTTGAGCGCGGCCACGAAGGGGGATGGTTTTGAGCGGAAGGTAGATGATTATTTTAGGGTAAGCGCGGCGTTGGGGTATTTGCTGAGCGTGCCTGTGGTCGTGTTAAGCTTTTGGCTGGTGCCGCTGGTATTTGGGAGCGAATACATGGAGGCGGTATCGGTGGCGCAGGTGCATATCGTATCAGTTTTTTTTATGTGCCTTACCTTGGCGCGGGGACGGGTGTTGGTGGCGCAGGGATTTGTGCGTTTTACGATGGTTTGCGCGTTGATGGGCGGAGCTTGCGGGGTGGGGCTTAACTTTCTGTTGATTCCGGTTTGGGGTGCGGTGGGGGCATCAATCGCGACGGTGTGTGCGCATGCATTTGCGGGATTGGTGTTGATGTTGATTTACAAGCCCACGCGTTCATTAGGTTTGCGGATGCTCCGAGCTTTGATCAGGCCTCGTCTGCGCATTTCGATGTAGGAGCGGTGGTGAATCCCAAAATAATGAACTACTTCAACGAGCAGGTTGTCTGGGAGGCGCGTGTCGGCTCCTGGCTAGGTGATAGAGCGCGGTTGCTGAGTGTAAGCAAGTGTTCCAGCGATGTGCGTGTTTATCGGGCAGGAGATCGGGTGGTGAAGATACGTCGGTTAACGCCGGCCGTTATCTACGGGCGTCCATCGACGTTGGAGGACGAGTATCTGGTGCTATCTTGGCTGAAGGACACCTACGGAACTCAGGCGTGGCTGCCCGATGTTACAGATTATCGTAGAGAGGCCGATTGGGAGATGCTGGAAATGAAAGTGATGGAGGTTCCGCGTGCGTATGACCCTGTGGTTAATGCCGGTGCCGAGGCAGTTAGTGATGTATGGGCGGTGGCTAGGCAGCTATGGAAGCTTAACCGCATGGGTGTGTCGCACGGGGACTTAGTGCGGTCCAACGCGGGTTATGCGCAAGGCGGGGTAGTAATTTTGGATTTCGATCAGGCGGTGAGAGGCGGGCGCTTGAAGTGTTTTTTGCGTGATTGGCTGGGTTATCCATTAGGGCGCAGGGCGGCCCAGTTTACGATGTGGGAACGCTTTTGGGAAGCTCGTGGTTTCAGATATGCAGCCGGCGGCTGGGGGGCATTGCGTAAAAAGTTGGGAGGATCACGCGGCGGAGTAGTTAAGTCGCTCAATGATTGCATTTTGCGTTGTCGGGCGAGTGGCGACGGCCAGTTGATTCAGCTTGCGGGGATTTGGGAGCAGGCGGCGCAGTCAGGGGCGAATTATCCCGGGGGTGGGATGACTTATTACTCCCTTGATGTCGCAGGGGTTCATTTCCCGGGCGAAAGGCCGTGGGTTTTACGATGGGAGCTGGTGAGCAGAGGAGTTGAATTCAAGGGGAAGCGTGTGGTCGAACTGGGCTGCAATCTGGGATTACTAGCCATTCACGCAAAGCAGGCCGGTGCGTCCAAGGTGGTGGCTACGGATCACAACCATCAAGTGGTCGATGCTGCTCGGCGGCTTAGCATCGTGATGGACGTAGAGGTTGATTATCATCAGGCGGATTTTGATAGGGATGATAACTGGGAGACGCGATTGGGTGGCGGTGATTTGGTGACTGCGCTTTCGTTGACTTATTGGCTAAAAGACAAAGATCGGCTTTGGAGTTATCTGGCTGGCTTCAAGGAGGTGATTTTCGAGGGGCATGAGTCGAGGGAGGAGATACTAGCGCGGTTCGGTGCGCATGGTTTCCAATCGGTGAAAACGTTGGGCGTGTCTGATCGGAATCGGGTGCTGTTTTATGCGAGCCGTTGAGAAATGAAGACAGGACCATTGCTTACCATCATCAGCGTGACGAAAGATGACGCTGCGGGACTGCGTCGCACGGTGGATAGAGCGGCAGGTTTGCGGGCGGCGGGGGTGGAGCATGTGGTTATTGATGGGAGCGCCGAGCCGGTGACGGGACTGCCTGCGGAGGTGGTGGTGATCCGGCGAGAGGCGCACGGGATTGCGGATGCTTTTAATGCGGGGTTGGAGGGCGCAAGAGGGGAGTGGGTGTGGTTTTTAAATGGCGGCGATGTCGTTGACCCGAATTTGCGGTCGGAGGCCCTGTTAGAGTTGCTGAAGGGCTCGTCGGTGGATGCGTTGATCGGGGTAATCACGTATGAGGGAGAGGCGGTAGCACGGTCTCATCCGCCGGCGAACCGGCGCTGGCCGGCGTTTTTGCCTTGGGTGCCGCATCCGGGATCGTTGTTGCGGCGGAAATTATTCGCTCGGCATGGGGGCTATGACACGCGCTATCGCATCGTGATGGATTATGAGTGGAATCTGCGGGTGCTGTGTCGGGCGGATGTTCGAGTAGAGGTTGTCCCGTTGCCGTTGGCGGTGTTTGCGTCGGGCGGAATCAGCCAGCGGGTCGAGTTTCGCGCACGGCTGGTAAGTGAGCGGGATGACGTGGTGCGTCGTTATCAGCGTCTGGGGTGGCGCACGTGGCCGCGGGGAGGTCTGATTTGGCTCAAAATTTGGGGACGGGCGTTGTTGGCTAAACGACTGGAGGCCTGATAGGCAGGTATTCGATGTCTTTTTAGCATATGGGGATTTTAAGCATAACGACCTTTTTGAAGCGCCTGACTAGGCGGGGGGGCTTTCGTGTGAACGAGCATTTCACGCGAATCTACGAGGAGAATCTGTTTAAAGGGGACGAGTCGCGTTCGGGGAAGGGGTCGTCGCTGGACCAGACTCGGGTGATACGTCGGGAATTGCCGGCACTACTCGCGCGGCATGGGGTGGGGAGTTTTCTTGATGCACCCTGCGGGGATTGTCACTGGATCACGGAGCTAGATTGGACGCGGATCAACTACACGGGGGCGGATGTGGTAGAGGTTTTGATCGAGAAGAACCGGGAGCGGTTGGCCGGAACGCCGATGCGGTTTGTGGTCGCGGATCTGTGCAAGGATGAGCTGCCGCGGGCCGATGTGATTTTTTGCCGCGATTGCTGGGTGCATCTGGACTTTGCGCAGATACGGGCGTGTCTGGAAAACTTTCGGCGGAGCGGGGCGACTTACCTGCTGACGACGACATTTACGGGGCGGACGGCGAATCGTGATTTGAGGACGGCGATCTGGCGTCCGTTGAATTTGCAGGTGGCTCCGTTTAGCTTCCCGAAGCCGCTGGAAGTCCTGGTGGAAGGATGCACCGAGGACGGCGGGCGGTATACGGACAAGGCGCTGGGGTTGTGGCGAATCGCTGATCTGCCGGCATGAGTGCAACGCAGACAGGCCGGTCGGATCGCTGGTTGGTGATTGCGCATGAGGCTAGTCGCTCGGGGGCGCCGTTGATGTTGCTGGAGGTGCTCAAGGGCGTGCGCGCGGCGCGAGGTGCGGAGTGGGAGTGCGAGATGATTTTTAATCGAGGGGGGGCGTTGTTGGGCGAGTTTGCGAAGTTGGGGACGGTGCGGAAGGTGTGTCCGGATTGGATGGAGGGTGCGGGTATTTTTGTGCGAGGGTTGCGGGCGTTGTGGCGGTTGTGTCCGTTGAAACCCGGGAGTTTTGTGAAGTGGGTGAAGGATTGGGAGGCACGGGGCGGAGGTATCCTTTTTAGCAATACGGGGACAAACGGGTGGTTGCTGGGTGCGTTGCCCGAGGGGGCTGGACCGGTGGTGTCGTATGTGCATGAGCTGGGTTATGGCTTGCGGCGGTTTAATCTGCCGTGGGAGTGGAAGGCGACGGTGGGGCGCACGGATTTATTTCTGGCGGTGTCGGCGGCGGTGTCGGCCGATCTGGTGGCGGCGGGTGTGGCGGAAGGGCGTGTGCGGCGGGTGCCGAATTTTTTGAGTGACGTGCCGGCGGTGCCGGATGCGGCGAAGGCGAGGGGCGAGGTGTGCAGGTTGTTGGGGCTGCCGGAGGGCACGCGGTTGGTGACGACGTGCGGGCACATCGACCGGGTGAAGGGGACGGATCTGTTTGTCGCGGTGGCGAAGTTGTTCGCCGCGGCGGGGGTGGGGGCACCGGTGTTTGTGTGCGTGGGCGGCGAGGGGGACGCGGATGAACCACATGCAGGTGAGGGTGATCCAGAAGGG
>CAYQAQ010000238.1:0-5517 GCA_964415495.1 uncultured candidatus Brocadiaceae bacterium
GAACAGATCACCACCACCATTCCGGTGCGCGAGTTCCTCGATGATCAGTATCTGCTGATGGTCACCCGTCTGGGTCAGGCCAAAAAGACCGCGTTGTCGGCCTACGGCAATCCGCGCACCGGCGGCATCAAGGCGATCAAGCTCGCCGACGATGATCATCTGGTCGACGTCGTCATCACTCAAGGCAACGATGAGGTGATGATCACCTCAACCGACGGCCAAGCGGTGCGCTTTAACGAAACCACCTGCCGGCCGATGGGTCGCGATACGGGCGGCGTGATCGGCATGGATCTGGCCACAGGGTCCAGCGTGATCAGCTTGCTACGTCTCGAGCCGGGCCTGGAGATCCTCACCGTCTGCGCCAAGGGCTACGGCAAACGCACGCCGCTGGACGATTACCGTCTGACCAATCGCGGTGGTAAGGGCGTGATCACGATTGAGACCAACGAGCGCAATGGCGCGGTGGTGGCGAGCTTGGCGGTCAAGGGCGATGAAGAACTCATGATCCTGACCAAGCAGGGCCAAGCCGTGCGCACTCGCGTGGCCGACATCTCGACCATGGGCCGTTCAACCCAAGGCGTCATCATCATCCGTCTCGATGAGGGCGATGAAGTCACCGGCGTGGCGATGTGTCCGAAGGATGACGATGCTGGCGTGGAGCCGAATGGCGAAGCGACGACACCGGAAACCCCACCCGAAACCCCCGCTGAATAAGGCTAAAACACCGTGATCAGCAGCACGCTGAGCACGGTGTAGACCCCGGTGGTGAACCAATAAAAGACGGGTTCGTCCGCGCGGAAGACGGTGCGTCCCCACGCGCCGTGTTTGGCGAAGACTTTGCCTGTGATGAGGGCGTACAGGGCGTCCAGCCCGATGAGCATGCCCAAGACCGGCATCAGGGAGATGGTCACGGAGCGAGCTCTGCTGTCAGCAAGCGCAGGCGAATGCGCACGCCAAACGGTCCTTCACCGGTGAGCGCGTGGGCGAGCAGGCCGTCGCCCGCGAAAGGACGGTAGTCTTCGATGCGCACCGGCCACGGCGTGCCATCGATGCGCCGCAACAGGACCGGATCACCGCCGTAATGACGACGCTGGTCCGCGTGCCGGCGGATGCGGTGATCCCCGTGCCACGCCGCGGTGCCACTCTGCGGCAGCCACGCTCCGGCGAGCGCCAAAATACCGGGTGCGTGTGGACGTAGGTCATCGACCACGTTGCTGACCTCAGCTCCGTCGATCGTGACCGTGCCCTCGAGCAGCCGCACACCGCCATCGGCGAGGATCGCCACCAGCACCTGATCGCCGCGCGCGCGCACATGCAGGTCGCCACTGAGGCGACGACCGGGTGCCGTGACCTCCAGACGGCCGTTACCGCGCCACGGGTCGGACGGCGCGCCATCACGCGGATGCTGGTCGCGGGCCGCATCGGGGATGGGCGGGACGCGGGTGCCGCAGCCGAGCATCAGCAGAGCCACTCCAGCACAGACGATCAGGCGCATGCTGGGATTGAGCGTATCCGCGCGGGCCATGCAATGCCGGGTTGTTCTGGACCCAAGGGTGGCCATTATCGCCGCTATGAATGCTCCTGCTGCGCCTGTTTCAGCGGTTGGGCTGCGCCTGCTGGTGGCGGGCGCATTCCTGGCGTGGGTGTTGGTCATGGCCGCATTGGTCTGGCTGATTGCGCGAACTCCGCACGTGATTGCGTCGTGGCGGGAAGCGGATCTGGCCCTTCCGGGCCTGACCGAGTTCGCTATCCGCGTCGTCGACTGGATGCAACTGCACTGGCGCATGGTGGCTGCTGGCGCGTTGGTGCCGCTGATCTTGTTGTTGGTCATGCGCAAGGCGGTGGTGGCGGTCCTAGCAGTGGGGATGATTTTTTCGGCTGGGGTCGTCGCCGGAGGCCTCGCTGTGGCGTTCTGGTTGCCCGAGCACCAAGTACGCGAGCTGCGCGCCTTTCAGCGCGGTCACGTGCCGTCGAACGACGCGCCAGCGGCGACCGAAAGTGTGCTTGATCAGGACGCCGTTGAGCGCTGAGGCACCCTTGAGAGGAGCCGGTTGCGGTCTAGCATCCTCGCCCATGGCTGATCGCATTGCTGACGCTGTCTACGCTGCGCTCGCGCGCCAACTGGGGCGCGAACCGGCGACGGTGCAGGCCGAGGCGCAGCGCTCGCTGGAAGAACTCGGACTCGACAGTCATGGGCTGATGCGCGTGCTGCTCGACATCGAAGGGGCATTAGGTCTGACGGATCTGGATCTGCCGGACGAGGCCTTGGCGAGTCCAGCCACGATGGTGACCGGCGTCACGGCCGTGGCCTGAGCAATGCGCGTGCGGCTGTCGGCGAGTGACGCGTTCCATCATGTCGTCGACGGCATCATCCGTCGCAGTGGGGGGCCGGGTAATATCGCCCAACTGCGTATCCACCTCGGGCCTGGTCTCGATGCTGCCGCGTTGCACGCCGCGTGGGATGACTTCGGTCGCCAAGCCCGCATTGCGTGCGCTCCCGTGCGCAAATGGCGCTTTGTGCTGCCGCAAAACAGTCGCCTTGAGTTGCGCCACGATGCACAGTCATTGGCCACCGTGGGTCAGGCCGAGTTGCGCGCGGGATTGGCAGCGGATGAACATCTGCGCTTGTGCCTGGCCGCCGATGGCGCAGTGCTCACATGGCGGCATACACTGGCCGATGCGCGCGGCATGCAGAGTGTCTTGACGGCCCTGGAAGCACCGACGGCAGCATCGACGACGTGGCACGACCCCGCACCACGCAGCGACGCCGAGATGCCACTGACCGCCGCCCTGCGCGGCCAAGCGGCGCGCGCTGTGGTGCCCTTACTCAAACCGCTGCGCTTGCGGCCGTTGCTGCGCCCCGCTGGCCTGCGCGGCAATCGTAGTGCGCCGCTGGTGTGTGCGCATGTGGCGCTGGGTGCCGATACGGAGCGCGTCGATGAACGCGTGCGCGCGACGGTTGGCCGCTTCGGTGAAACGGCCTTTGTGCTCGCCGCCGTGGCAGGTGCCTTGGCCGAGCATGCCGACGGCCAGCTGGTGTTTCCGCTCGCCGCCGATTCACGGCGGCCGCAGGAACGCCGGCTGCTCGCCAATGCGCATGGTTTCCTTTTTTTGACGGTCGATGCCGAACTGGCGCGACGCGATCTCGCCGCGACGGCGCGCCACCTGCGCGATGCGCACAAAGCATGGCTGGCTGCGCAGGGCACAACCAAGTTGTTGGCGTCGTTGTCATGGCTGCCCATGCTCGGTGAACGCATCGCGCGCTATCAACTCGGCTTCGGCAAGCCGGGCCTACTGGCCAGTGCCTGCGTGGCCAACAGCGGAAAAACGCTGCTCGGCGACACGTGGTTTGGCGCCGCCGTGCGTGGTATCGACCATGTTGCCGCCGTGCCCGGGCATCCGGGTGTCGCGATGTTGTTCCATCGCGATGCCCGCGGTTTGTGCATCGATGTCGTCATCGCCGGGGCTTTGGCGCAACGCCTGACGCCGGCGCAGCTGGCAGCGCGCATTCGCCATCATCTCGTCGAACGTCCAATAACGCCATGAACGACGTGGTCGTGATCGGTGGCGGCGTGGCGGGCTGTGCCGCAGCCGTCGCTGCCGCGACGGCTGGTGCGCGCGTGACGCTGCTGGAAGCGCGCGGGCATCTCGGGGGCGTTGCCGCCCAGGGCGAACATCGCAGCATTTGTGGGTTAGCGGCGATCGATGCCGCGACGCCTGCCTTGCTGCATGCGGATCTGCAGGCGTGGGTCGATGGTCTCGCGACCGGTGCGCCGTGGCGTCAAGGGCGGGTGTGGTTGTGGCCGACTAGCGCGGAGCGCCTGCAACAAACCTGCGCGCAGCATCTGACGGCTGCGGGAGTAAAGGTATGTCTGGCCAGTCCAGTGCAGACCTTGGAAGGTCGCGACGACCGCGTGGTCGCGATCCACACCGCGACGGCGACGCACCACTGCACGGCGTGGATCGATGCCAGTGGTGGCAGTGCCATCGCAACGCTGCTCGGGGCACCGGTGCGGCCTTCATTCGCATGGGGTGCTTGGCGCGGCGTGGTGCAAGCGGATCTCGCATCGGGGTTGGCCGCACGAACCCGTGCACTTACCGCAGTGGTCGAAGCGACCGGTCTGCCGGCTGCGTGCGCGTTGACGCCGCTCACCGAGCAGCGGTGGCAGGTGTCGCTCGATGTACCGGCGACGCTGAGCACGGTCGAGGTCGACGCCCTGGCGCAGCGCGCGGCGCAGGCGCTCGGCGGCGCGCTGCTCGCGGGCGCGTGCGGCATCGCCGCCCGCGATAGCGGCGGTTGGGCTGGTGCTCTTGGTGCTGCCGACTGCTTCGCAACGACAACGGCGGGCTGGTGCTGGGCGGCGTGGCCGGTCGAAGCGCACCACCGCGACGGTGTGCACTGGCAGTGGCCGCCGCGCGATCGCTACGGTATTCCGCACGCCGCAACCCAACCGAGTCGAGCCGGGGCCAACGGCGCGGTGATCGGCCGCGGCATGCCGGTGGCCGCCGATGCGATCGCGGCCTTGCGCGTCATCGGCACTCAATTGGCATTGGGTACAGCCGTCGGCCGGGCTTTTGCGTAGCGACACCGCGGTCGTGCAGGATTGCACGACCAGGAGTGATCGCGATGGTCGACGTATGGTTGCGCGCATTACCGATGCCTTGGCTCGCCATGCCGCTGTCCAGGGAGACGCGCTCGCCTGCGCGGACGCCCAGCAGGCGCTGACATGGCGGGCGTTGGATGCGGCGGTGACGGCGGCTGAAACGGCGCTGGCTGCGCAGGGCGTGCAGGCGGGCGATCGCGTGGCGGTGTGTTTGCCGGATGGCGTTTCGGCGTTGGTACAGATTCTTGCCGTACTGCGTTTACGAGCGGTGCATGCGCCGGTGGATCATCAGTTGACCGAACCAGAAATCAGCGCCGCGGTGACCGCGGTTGGCGCGCGATGGTTGGTGCACCCTGATGGGATTGCGGCGACGGGTTTGCCGCCGATAGATGATCCGCTGGGTCCGGGGCGCAGCGCGTTCATTCGTCTGACCTCGGGAACGACCGGAACAGCCAAGGGCGTGCTCATCGCCCACGACACGTTGCTCGCGCGCATTGCGGCTGCCAATACCGGCTTGGCGCTGACCGCCGACGATCGCGTGCTGTGGTTGTTGCCGATGGCCTATCACCTCGCGGTATCGGTGCTGCTCTACATCGACGTCGGAGCCGCGATCATTTTTGGCAATCGCCTGCGCGCGACCCAGACGGCGCAGTGCGCGACCGAGCATGGCTGTACGTTTGCCTATGGCTCGCCCTGGCATGTGCGGCGGTTAGCGGAATTGCCGGCTAGTGCGCTACCGTCGAGCCTGCGTCGGGTGGTGTCGACGACCACGGCGCTGGATGCCGATTGCGCGTGCCTGTTGCGTGAACGCCACGGCATCCCGGTGCAGCAGGCGCTTGGCATCATCGAGTGCGGACTACCGCTGCTTTCAACGGGTGCGGTCGATGAACCCGTCGGCCGCTTTGCGGTGACG
>CAYQAQ010000239.1:0-5481 GCA_964415495.1 uncultured candidatus Brocadiaceae bacterium
ATCTGGCAGACGGGGGCTGCGCATTATGACAAGGATTTCTGGGTCAGGACACTAGAGTCCCCGCGTTTGCACGCACGGTTTCACGCAACCTGACCATCGACACTGGCCACCGGCAGGTGCTGAGTATGTCAGCGAACGGCATCACCCTCGAAATTGATGTGGCCTAGCTGGCGTACCAGTAACGGACGAGGTGGAAAAATGGCGGCGCCGCGAAGATCAGCGAATCGATGCGATCGAGGATACCGCCATGTCCGACCAGGGCTGAGCCCCAGTCTTTGATGCCAGCGTCGCGCTTGATCGCTGACATCACCAAGCCGCCGAAGAAACCGCAAAAGACGATGAGCAGACCGAACAAGGCGCTCTGCCACCACAGGAACGGCGTCATCCACCATAAACCTCCGGCGAGGACGACTGCGGTCAGGCCGCCTCCGATCAGGCCTTCCCAGGTCTTTCCAGGACTGACCGTGGGCGCGACCGGATGGCGGCCACACAATTTCCCCCAGACGTATTGGAAGACGTCGCTGAGTTGAACGATCACGATGAGATACAGCAGCAGATTGAGATTCGTTCCATCCCAAGGCGTCAAGGGCAGGCGCAGCAGCATCGGTACATGGCTGACAAAGTAGACACACAGGATGGTCGCCATCTGCAGTCGCGCTACGCGCGCTAGGTAGTCGCGGGTATCACCGGATCCGATTGAACGCACAGCGATGAAGACGAATACCCACACCGGAATCAGGATCGACCACAGACCATACCACCCTTGCCACACCAGGGCGAATTGGGCCGGAACGAGAACGAAGAACAGCCAGAACATGGTCCGGTGATCGCCACGCCGCGTCGGTGCCAGGGTGCAAAACTCGCGCAACGCTAGGAAAGAGATGAATCCAAAGAGCACACATGATACCCCGTCACCGAGCACACCGGCGAGCACCACGCTCGCGGCCATGAACCACCACGCGAGAATGCGCTGATTGAGATTCGCAACCGTCGGAGCCTTGGGGCTACTTCGGCAGCGCCACGCGAGGAATGCACCGATGGCACTGGCAATGACAAGAAGAACGAGAATGCCGACCAGGAAGGCGGTGGTGGTCGCATGTAAATCACCAATCATGCTTCACCTTCCTGGGCGAGGCGCGCGACGGCCTGCTGCGCTCGAAGCATGAAGCTTGCTTTGTCCTCACCCTCAATGCGCACCAACGGCTCGCCGAACGTCACCGACGCCACCAGCGGCACGAGCAGAACCTCGCCGCGTGGCAGGATGCGATTGAGGTTCTCGAGCCAAACCGGGATCAATTCGACCTCGGCGTGATTTTGAGCGAGATGCCACAGACCCGGCTTGAAGGGATTCAGCCCGGCGTCTTCGTCACCCTGGCGTCGGCCTTCGGGAAAGATGATCAGCGACGAACCTTCCGCTAGCGCCTCATCCAGCGGCACTAATGGATTGTTGCGTGCACCAATCGCCGTGCGCGCGATGAGCACGGCCTTCAACACCCGAATCGCCAGCCAGCGGCGCAGAAAACCTTTCTCCCAAAAATCCTGCGCGGCGACCGGACGGGTCTGACGCCGCAACAATGCCGGGAGCGACGCCCAGATCACCGGACCATCGAGATTGGAGACGTGATTGGCGAAATAGATACGCTGCCGAGCCTCAGGGCCGCAGCCGACCCAGCGCGCCTGCACGCCGGTGACCAAGCGTACCAACGTGGCGACCATCATCGGGACCTCAGGGTCTGCGCCAGACGGTGAAGTCGCCGAGCGATGGTCAGCAAGCCGCCCACCACCACGGCAAGAGCGATGCGGATCGGCCACGCCTGGGCTTGCCACGGCACCGCGATCGCAGCCGCTAGCGCCGCCAGCGTCATCACGGCCATCCGGTGCGGCTTGGCCATCGGGCCACGGAAATCGTGACCGCATCCGACGCCGGCTCCGAGCCAGCGACCATAGGCGGTCAGCACGGCAACGACGCCCGCTGCCCAACCCAACTCGGGTCCCCACGCCCACGCCGTCACATAGCCCGCTGGAACCATGATGAACAGATCGGCGAAGCGATCCGGTGCGTCATTCCACATCTCGCCCGTGGGTGACTTAAGGCCCCCTCCACCGCCACCATGCCATCGAGGAGATTCGCCACCAAGCGCAATTGAATCGCGCATGCCACCGCCACTAAGCAGGCGATGTGGCCAGCCACACTGGCTATGTGCATCGAGGCGATCCACCCGGCCCCAGCAAGGACCGCGAATATCACACTCGACGCCGAGATCAGATTGGGCGACACCCGCCGCCGAGCCAAGGCCGCCGCCAAGGCACGCGCCCAGGCCGCTCCGCGAGTGGCCAAAGTCGTCGAGACTCGCCAGCGATGGTCATCGGCTCAGTCCTAGCCGATGCTCAGTTGAGCGGCAAGTCTCGAATAGCCATTACGATCACGTCCCGAACAACACCGTACGCGCTCCCGACCGTGGCGGAGGTCGCGCGTCGCTGCGGGTTCAGCTCCGCGCACCATCTGGCACGAGCCCCGCGGCGGAGCCACGGATCGGAGCCACCTTCGCAGCGTTCACGGTCAACACCGGCGCGGTGACCTCGGCCGGCAATGAACGCTTGGTCCAGAGTTCGACCGCGCAGCGCAGACGGGGACCTTCGATCGGTTTGGTGAGGTAATCGTCCATGCCCGATGCAAGGCAACGGTCGCGTTCACCATCCAGCGTGCGCGCGGTCAACGCCACGATAGGCAGCCGGCGATCGTCAGGCATCGCGCGCAGAGCCTTGGTGGCTTCGTAGCCATCCATGATCGGCATCATGCAGTCCATCAGCACCAGATCGTAGCGCACCGCCGCGCAGGCGCGCACGGCGGCTTGGCCATCAGCGACCACATCCACGAGGCAACCGTATTTGCGCAGCAGTGAGGCGACCACCATCTGGTTGACCGGATTGTCTTCGGCGACAAGGACGCGCAGCGGGGCAGGATCGGGGGGCTGATTCATGGCCCCCTTTATACCCTCTAAACCATCCCATCCGCCAGTGCGAGTTTTTCGAGCGTTGCTTACGTTGGGTCGGTCCATCGGAAAGCCGCGGTCACCCACGTCGTATCTGGTTTGCCTAACTCGGCATAGATGCGATCGGCAGCTTGTGGCGCAGCCACCTCGCTGATGAGGTCACGCAGCGGCAGGAGCCCCCGTGTAACAAGATCGAGCACCGTGCGCAAATAACCAATGGTGCAGTCGCGTGGCGCCGGCAGGGTCGGCTCGCGGCGGAAGACCTCCTGATAGGGGATTTCGACGCCAGCGGGATAGCTGCCTTTGAAGACGAAGCGCGCGCCGGGCGCATGGTCGTCGCCCCAGATGAGGTCCCGCGCCACGGCCACCGTTCGGGCAGGGCTTTGGCGAAGCCGGTGTCACGCGCGCCAGCGAACGGTCAGCCGCGATCAACCGCGTGCCCGCGGTGCGATACAGCAACGCTGACAACAGTCCGATCGAACCGAGGCCGACGATATAGACGCGTTCACTCGGTAGTGGCCGCGCGTGACGCACATCGAAATAAGCGATAGCCGCGAGGTTCGCCGTGGAGGCCGCCACCGGGTCGCAACCGTCCGGCAACGGAATCACCGCCTTCGCGGTCGTGACTGCGCGCGCCACATGCCCGCCCCAGGCGCGGCCGACGCCAAGCACCTACTGCATGCCGCTGAGGTAGACCAGCGTGCCCACTTTGAGGTCAACTCCCGCGCCCACCGCCGAAATGCCCCCAGCTCTGCTGTAGCCCGCCACATAGGGAAATGTCACCCCCTCTTGCAGGCCGCGCATGGTGCGTGCTTCCGTGCCCGGACTGATCGCAGTGTACAGCAGATCGATGCTGACCTCACCCGGACCGGGCAGAGGAATGTCGACCTGCTGTAGAGCAATCACATCCGGGACAGTCACCACCAGCGCAGCAGTCTTGGGCATGACGACCCAGACTTCGCGGCGTCAGGCGTTGCGCAACCAGATGCGCTGACTCACTCCTTGATGGCGTAATCCGGGATGCGCGCCGATAACTCGGTGAAATCGAGGTAGCGGTAGATCGAGGCAGAGAACGGATCGATCGCCTTGGCCATGTACGACAGGTATTCCGCGCGCGTCGGAATTCGACCCAGGATCGAGATTACCGCCGCCAGCTCCGCACTGCCGAGATACACCTGCGCATCCTTGCCCATGCGATTGTCGAAATTACGCGTCGAGGTCGAGTAGACCACCGCGCCCGGACGCACGCGCGCCTGATTGCCCATGCACAGCGAACAACCGGGGATTTCACGGCGCGCGCCGATTTTGCCGAACAGGCTGTAATGGCCCTCTTGTTGCAGCACGGCTTCGTCCATGCGCGTCGGCGGGCTGATCCAGGTCACCGTGTCGAGATACTCGACCTTGCTGTGCTTGTAGACGTTGGCGAGGGCGCGGAAGTGGCCGATGTTGGTCATGCACGAGCCGACGAATACTTCGTCGACCTTATTGCCCGCCAGCTTCGACAAGGTTTCGATCTTGTCCGGATCATTCGGGCAGGCGAGCAACGGCTCGACTATCTGGTCGAGGTGGATTTCAAACACGCGCGCATAGCGACCGTCTTTGGCTTGGGCGGCGATGCCAACGCGCTTGCCGTCGACGATGATCTCCTGGGGGCTGCTGTATTCCAAACCCGCGTCAGCACGCAAAAGCTCGGGCTTCGCTATCCAGGCGCGCATCGCGTCGATACGGCGCTGGATGGTCTCTTTGGCACCGTAGCCATCGGCGACCATCGCTTCGAGCAGGGCGATGTTCGAGCGCAGATAGGTAGCGACCGATTCCTCGCTCAGATTCACCGCGCAAGCCGCAGCGCTGCGCTCAGCCGAGGCATCCGACAATTCAAAGGCCTGTTCGGCGGTGAGATGATCCAGCCCTTCGATCTCCAGGATGCGACCGCTGAAGACGTTTTTCTTGCCCTTCTTCTCCAAGGTCAGATCGCCGGAATTCAACGCCACCCAGGGAATCGCGTTGACCAGATCGCGCAAGGTCACGCCGGGCTGCAAGGTGCCGGTGAAGCGCACCAACACCGATTCCGGCATATCGAGCGGCATATAGCCGATCGCGGCCGCGAATGCGACCAAGCCCGAGCCAGCCGGGAAACTGATGCCGATGGGGAAGCGGGTGTGCGAATCGCCACCGGTGCCGACGGTGTCCGGCAGGCACATGCGGTTCAGCCACGAGTGAATGATGCCGTCACCCGGACGCAGGGCGACGCCGTTGCGCTCGACGATGAACTCCGGCAACCAGCGATGCATCTTGGCATCTTTGTCGGTCGGATAGGCGGCGGTGTGGCAGAAGCTCTGCATCACCAGATCGCTGGAGAAACGCAGACACGCCAGTTCTTTCAGTTCATCCGCCGTCATCGGCCCGGTGGTATCCTGGCTGCCCACCGTGGTGGCCTTGGGCTCGCACGACAAACCCGGACGCACGCCTTTAACGCCGCAGGCGCGAC
>CAYQAQ010000240.1:0-1761 GCA_964415495.1 uncultured candidatus Brocadiaceae bacterium
GCGGCCGGTGCCCTTTTGCTTCCAGGGCTTCTTGCCGCCGCCCGCGACCATCGCGCGGTTCTTGGTGGCATGCGTACCCTGGCGCTGGCTGGCGAGGTGGGCAATGAGGGCCTCTTTGAGGAGGCCACGCCGAACGGTCTTGTCGAAGAGCGCGGGATCGATCTCGATCTCACCGGTCTTGGTGCCGCTGGCGTCGTAAACGGAAATGGCAGTCATGGTCAAGCCCTTCAGCGCTGCTTGATGGCGACGAGGCCACCGTTGGGACCAGGAATCGCGCCACGCAGCACGACCAGGTTCTTGTCCTTGTCGACGGAAACGATCTTCAGATTGCGCACGGTGACTTGTTCGTCGCCCCAGTGGCCGGCCATACGCTTGTTCTTGAAGACTTTACCCGGGTCCATGCGACAGCCGATCGAGCCGGGGCCGCGATGCTTGCTGGTACCGTGGGTGGCCTTGTGGCCGCTGAAATTGTGACGCTTCATCACGCCGGTGAAGCCGCGGCCTTTGATGTCGCCGGTGACGTCGACGATCTTGCCCACTTCGAAGATTTCGACGGACAGCTTCTTGCCGACTTCGGCGCCGTCGACGACCGGCACTTCACGCAGGAAGCGGCGGGGCGCGACGTCAGCCTTCTTGTACTCGCCAGCGAGCGCTTTGGTCGGCTTGCGCTTGCGCGGGCCCACCGCGACTTTGAGCGCGGCGTAGCCGTGCTTTTCGTTGGTTTTGACTTCGACCACATCGTTGGTCTGGATTTCAACCACGGTGACGGCGACGGCGGTATCGCCATCGTAGACCCGGGTCATCCCCACTTTGGTTCCGTAGAGCGCAACGGTCATGACTTACCTCACCGTCTGCTTGATCTGAATGTCCACACCGGCCGGAACGTCGACCTTGGAGAACACTTCGTTGGTCTTGGCGGTGGGCTCGATGATCTCGACCACGCGGGCGTGGGTGCGGATCTCGAACTGCTCGCGCGACTTCTTGTCGATGTGGGGCGACCGCTGCACGGTGAAGCGCTCGATCTTGGTCGGGATCGGAATCGGTCCCGCGACCTGAGCGCCGGTGCGCTTGGCAGTGTCGACAATGTCGAGTGCCGCTTTGTCGAGGATACGATGATCGTATGCCTCAAGGCGGATCTTGATCTTCTCTTTCACAGGTCCCCCCCGGAACGTCGTGCGTCCGGTCAGCGTCGCGCTGCACTGGCCCGATGAGAAGCCGGGGTGCGACACAGGTCCCCGTTTCGGGGATGGTCTCGCAGTCCCTTGCAGTGGGGGGCGGGCCGGCCCGTCCACTGCTGCCCTCAGAGGTCCCAGAGCCGGAGGTGGCCTGGTACGTGAGTGGAGGGGCGGAGGTTAGAAGGGTTTTCCTGGGCGCAAGATCTATTTGCGACCCCGCGGGACGGCCAGGGGGACCGCTCCCCCCTTTCCTTTTACATACTCCGTGCAGCGACAGTCCGCTGCCAGCGGCCGGGCGGGATTCCATGCACGGCCTGGAATACCCGGCTGAAATAGCGCACATCCGTGAAGCCCAGACGCTCGGCAACGGCGGCCACGCCCAGGTCGGTGCCGCGCAACAGGTCGGCGGCGCGGGCCATGACCGCCTGCTGGCGATAGCGCCCGGGCGGAGAGCCGTAGCGGGCGGCAAAGCGACGGGCCAGGCGCTTCGCCGGCCAGCCGACCAGACGCGCCAGTTCGGCGGCGTCCGGCGGGTCATCGAGGCGCTCATCGAGGATGCGGCGGGCCTCGGCCACGGGATCGACCC
>CAYQAQ010000240.1:1771-5421 GCA_964415495.1 uncultured candidatus Brocadiaceae bacterium
GAGGATATGCGGGTCAGCGGACCGATCTTGCCGGCTTCGGCAAAGGCCTGGATCGCGGCCTGGGCGTGTCCCGTGGCCTGGGGGTGTCCGGCAAGGCCACGGGCGCTGCAATCGGCGATCTCGCGGTCGAGCGCGGCCATCGCCGCAGCCGGGACCGGCCCATGCAGCGGCACCGGGCAGGAGCCGCCGAACCAGCGCGCCAACACCATCGGCCAGGACCAGCGCAGGGGCACTCCTGGGGCGATTTCACCGCGAAACGTCAGTTCGCTATAAACGGAATCGTCACCGGGAGCGCCCATGAAGGAGTGCGGCACGCCCGGTGGAATCAGGAACAGATACGGCGCCGCCACCGCGATCGGCTCGGTGCCGATCAGAAACGTGCCGGTGCCGCTGACGATGGGGACGACATGGTAGACGTCGTGGACATGGGAGTGGCGTTCCCGGGCCGCAACCCGGCCATGCATCTGATCACGCCAGGTGGCATGGAGCAGTCGCAGCTCCGGCAGGGACTCGCCACGAAAGGGCTTGTTGGCGTCCCACATCCGATCTGGCTGACGGATCGCACCCATGATGGGAATTTCGTCCACTTTTTCGTTCCAGCAATGCCCAACTGCCACGGTGGGTCGGGTACACTGGCGGCATGACCACGACCTGGGCCCCTTCCGTCCCCTCGACCTCCTCGACCCAGCCCCCGCTCAGCGCGGATGAGCGCGCGGCCTTCGCCCGCGAGGGTTACGTCATCGCCTGCGGCGTGCTCAGCGCGGACGACCTCGCCCCGGTGCATGCCGAACTCAGCGCCGCCATCGACGCCAAGGCGCGCGCCCTCCATGCCGCCGGACAATTGGCCGACCTGCACGTGGACGAACCCTTCAGCCGCCGCTTCGGTTTTTTGATGGCCCAGAACCCGGCCATCCAACACGGCTTCGATGTCAACCAGCTCCGCGGCCCGGCGCTGTTCCGCTTTCTGCACGCGCCACGCCTGCTTGATGCCGTGGAGCAGCTCATCGGCGGTGAGATCACCTGCAACCCGATCCAGCACGTGCGCGCCAAGCCGCCGCAGCACCAGACCGCCGATGCCAACAAGGGCTACTTCAGCGTACCCTGGCATCAGGACAGCGGCGTCACCATCGCCGAGGCCGACGCCAGCGACATCCTCACCACCTGGATCGCCCTGGTCGATGTCGACGAGTCCATGGGGCCGGTGCAGGTGCTGCCTGGCGTGCATCGCGGCGGTCACCTCGATCACGACGCCGGCGAAGGGTATGGCACGGCCATACGAGCTGCGCTGCTGCCGCGCGTCGCCCCGGTGAAATGCCTCATGCAGGCTGGTGACGTCCTGATCATGCACCGCCACTGTCCGCACCATTCCACGCCCAACCGCAGCGACCGCTGCCGCTGGAGCCTCGACCTGCGCTACCATGTGACCGGCCATAACAGTGGCCGGCCCTGGCAGCCGGAATTCGTGGTGCGCTCGCGCAGCGGCACGCATCCGGTCATGGCCGATCACGCGGCCTGGGATCGACGGTGGCGCGAGTGCCTGGCACAGTCCGACGGTGCACGCGTCGCACATCGCTTGGCGGACACACGCTGACGCGGCAAGACGTCGGCCACTTGATCCTCCCGCGCCGCGCCGCAGCTACGGTTTTCACGCGGGTGGCGCAAAACGCTGACGACAGAGCGCCACAAATTCGGGCGAGATCTCCGGCAGCGTCAAGGCCTCGGCGAGGCCGGACCACGCGGCAGCGGGTGGTCCGAAAAAGATCTGGTTGATGCGCGCAATCGTCCACGCGGGATGAGGCCGCGCGCGCTCTACCAGCGCATCCCCGGCGGTTACCGAACCGGGCGTGATGACGCGAAAATACCAGCCTAAACGGCCGGTGGCGATCGCCTGCGCGGGCATGGTGGGCAATTGGCAACGTCGGGCCAGTTTCCAACACGGCTGGCGTGGCTGCGATACTTCGATCTCCGCGCTACCGACGCCAAAGCGATCGCCGATCGCAACCTGGTTTTCGTCGAGGCCGGTCAGCGTGAAATTCTCGCCGAAGGCACCATCGGTAAGATCCGCGCGCTGCAGCTCGCTGCACCAGTGCGGATAATGGTCGCCAAAATAGGCCAGAATCGCCTTTTCCGGCCCGCCATGCACGCTGCGATCGGCTTGACCATCTCCGTCCAGGTTATCCCACCGCAACGCGACTGGGCCGCGCACGGGACGTTTGACAAAACCGGAGAACCACGGATCCGGACGACCCTGGCCATCATGGATCTCTGCCGGCATGCCGACCAACACCGTCCGCACCGCGCAAGGCATGGGTCGGTGATAGGGACGCCGGTTCCGGCGCGCAAGGCGCATCGTGCAACATTATGTTCGTGTCGGCGTGGCTTCCGCGCCCTTCTTGAGCTTATACACGGCGGCCAAGACCTCGGCCACGGCTTCGTACCATTTGCCCGGAATGGCCCGACCGATCTCGACGTCCTTGGCCAGGGCCCGCGCGAGCGGAATATTTTCGACCTGAGGAATACCATGCTCGGCAGCCAGTGCCTTGATGCGCTGGGCGACGGCATCGAAACCCTTGGCAACGACGACCGGTGCGTTCATCGCTTCGCGATCGTAGCGCAAAGCCACCGCAACGTGGGTGGGATTGGTGATGACGACGTCGGCCTTGGGCACTTCCTGCATCATGCGCCGCTGCGCCATCTGCCGCTGGATCTGGCGGATCTTGGATTTGATCAACGGATCGCCTTCGGCCTGCTTGAACTCCTGTTTGACCTCGTGCTTGGTCATCATGAGGTCCTTGCCGTGCTGCCAGCGTTGATACAGCGCGTCGAGCGCGGCCACCACGACCAGGACCAAGATCAACTTGATCGCCAGCCACCACAACACGGTGGCATCGGCAACAAAGCGCATCGCCACGCGATCATCGACGTGCACCATGCGCGGCAGCTCACTTTGAATCACCCACCAGCCGATGCTGGCAACCAGGAACATCTTGAACGCGCCAAGGCCGGTTTTGACCAAACCACGCATCCCGAAAATGCGCTTAAAGCCAGATAGCGGATTGATGCGCTGCGCTTTCGGGGCCAAAGGCTTGGCAGTCACGTGCAGACCAACTTGCGCGATCGACAACATCAGACCGGTGCCTGCGGTGAGGACGAAGAAGGCAGCCAGGCCGACGAGCACGCCACCATAGCCGCTAGCGAGGCGCATCAGCGAGGGTCCATCGGATAACTCGCTCATGAAGAGGTCGGTCAGCGAACGGCGAATGGCCAGGGCCATGCCCTCCCACCACCAAGGGCCCAAGAGCCCGATGCCGATGAAGCCCATGAGCAGGATGCCGACCGTGTTGATCTCGGTCGAGAAGGCCACCTGACCTTCGTCGTGCGCATCCCGAATCTTCTTCGGGGTCGGTTGCTCCGTCTTTTCGCCACCTGATGGGTCGTCGGCCACGACACCTCCGTTGCGCTTCGCAACGCCTTCCGGGTCGCGAAGCTGGGTTCACCAGCTGATGGGCACATCCCGTGCCACTGGTGGTGCCACCGACAGACGGCCTGCTGCCCCCTTGCCCCCCACCGCTGGGATCCACGATCCACGCTCCATGCCGCCTGCTTCCTCGCGTCGTCTCCTGGTCACCTCGGCTCTGCCCTATGTGAAT
>CAYQAQ010000241.1:0-5404 GCA_964415495.1 uncultured candidatus Brocadiaceae bacterium
ACCGTCCCGGATCGACGGCTCCACCCGTGGCCGGACGATTCTGCCAGATGAAGATGCCTTCGCCGCTGCGGA
Organism: uncultured candidatus Brocadiaceae bacterium; assembly: GCA_964415495.1. Lineage (GTDB taxonomy): Bacteria > Planctomycetota > UBA11346 > UBA11346 > UBA11346 > CAYQAQ01. The sequence continues at coordinate 73 of CAYQAQ010000241.1, forward strand.
AGAACGTGTAGGGCTGCGCATCGTGCAGGATCTGTTGGATCTCCTGGACGATGGCGATGCGCTCATCGGCCAGAAAGGTCACGCGCAAGCGTTCCGCCAACTCATCCAAGCGCGGATCGGCGAAGCCGCAGTGATTGCTGGAGCCCTGCTTGTCGACCTCACTGGAATGCCAGAGTTGATAATAGTCCTGGTCCCAGCTCATGCGCCAGCCACCGACGACGGCCTGGAAATCGCGATCCTCGTAGATGCGGATCAGTTCGGCCCATTCATACTGGCGCAAGGTGACGTCGACCCCGATGCGCCGGAGGTCGCTGCGGAAGATGGCCAGCGTGTTGTCCCATTCCGGATTCTGGGTGATGTATTTGATTTCGAAGCGGAAGGTCTCGCGGCGACCGTCCTGCATCCGATCCAGCAGGCCATCGCCGGTCGAATCCGACCAGCCCGCCTCAGCGAGCAAGGCCCGTGCCCGATCGAGATCAAACACATAGGGCTGCAGGTCGCGGTTTGAGTAATCACTATCGGGATGGACGTCCGACAGCACGGATTGGCCGAGTCCATGGTAGACATCACGGATGATGCGTTCTTTGTCGAAGGCATGCGTCATCGCTTGGCGCACCCGCACGTCGTCGAAAGGTTTGCGCCGCATATTCCAGCCGATGTAGGAAAAGACCATCGACTTGGTGCGCTCCCACCCAAAGGGGCCGGCACGGCCAGCTTTGGGGTCGTTCTCATCGCGAGCCGCAAAGCGCTTTTCGTTATGATCGAGAATCTCGCTCTTGTATTTCAAGGGCGGCAGGCCTTCGACGACATGGATCTGGCCATTCTTGAAGGCGGTCAAGGTTGCTTCGGGATCTTTGAGCGCGAGATCCCACTCCCGGCGCTCGAAATGATCGCCCGCGCCCCAGTAGCGCGGATTGCGCCGGAACACCATGATGCGTTCGGGCTCGAAACGCTCGACCACGTATTGACCAACGCCCACCACGGTCCGCTTTTCGTCGAACCAGTGGCGATTGAACGTGACGCCGAGGCGGTCACGTGGAATCTCGTTGCCGGCTTCGTCGCGCGTATAGATGTGCCGTGGCAAGGGACTGGCGCTGAGACTGAAGCTCAGGCTGGTGTAAATCTTGCGCCGCCAGCGCATTTCGAAGGTGAAGTCATCCAGGGCACGCCAGGATTCGAGATCTTCTTCGTAGTACGAGCGGATCGCCGGACATTCCACCGCCGGATCCATGATCATGTCGAACTGAAACACAAAGTCGTGCGCGGTCAGTTCCACATCTTCATCCAGCCACGCGAACCCCGGTTCGCTGGCGAAGCTGGGTCGGGTCCAAAACACCCCGCGCCGAATGGTGAAGGTATAGACGGTATAATCATCACTTATGACGACCGAGGTCGCCAGTTCTTCGCGCCACGCTTCGGGGGCATAGGGCGGGCGGGTGCACAGGCTGTCGTTACACAGACCGTGGATTTCGCTGTTGGTCGCCGAATTCTCCGTGAGCGGGTTCAGGCTGCGCGGCGAGCGATTGGTCGTGCGTAGCGTGCCGCCGACCAATTCCGGATTGAACCAGGAACGATCGTACGGCAGGAGGAAGTTGATGCCCTCCTTGGGCTGACCATCCCGGGGAGCAGGTGGGATGGGAAAGGTTACGGCCCCTTCGGGACCGCTCGCCGCGAGCAAGGGTGCAGATACCGCAGACATGCTCGCAGCATCAGTGGGCGCGGCCGCAATCACCTGCGGTGGTCGCGCCAACTCCACACTCAAGCGGTCGAGGCTCTTCTTGAGTTCATACATCTGCTGCGGCTCGCGCGCGCGATCCAGAATCTGGATCAGCAGCAGGATGGCGACCAGGCCGAGCAGGGCGATCTTGAGGCGTTCCATGGGGGGCCGATGGTCGGCACCACCCCCCGGGGCGCAACGTTCAACCGTCGGCATCCCGACGTTCGAAGCGGTAGCGTGCCAGGTCTTCGAGCCAGGTGCTGCGCGCCTTGGCGCAGGCCAGCAGCTTGTCGATGCTGCCACGCCCAGCGGGAATGGCCGGGAACTTGCCGTTCGGCGAGCCTGGCAGGACCGCCAGCACATCGCAGGCCACGTCCAACTGCTGGAGGGCAAGCAGCAGGAGGTGATCACTGTGGGTCAGGGTGGCATCGCCATCGTCAAGCGCAAAGTCGCGCTGGATGGCCTCGCTAAAGGCTGCTTCGAGCATGCCTCCGAGTGCCGTCAGCTCGCGCGCCAAACGGCTGAGCTTGGCGATGTCGCTCTCGCGCTTCGGTGCGTCCTCAGCCGGCACCGATTCGCCGCGCGCTTTCTCGAGGCTCTTGCGGTAGACGACCAGGCATTCTTCGAGCACCGGCACCAAGTCGGCAGCGGCGGCGCTAGCTTTGGCACCTTTGCGCCTAGTGACGGCATCGAGGTCACTCGCGAGCAGCGCCGGCAAAGCCACCAGGCTCGATCCCTGATCCAGACGCAAGCTCATGCTGGCTCCCGGCGGATCGCCGAGCTTCTCGCGCCACATCGCGGTGAGTGCCACCATCTCTTTGAAGATGCGTTGCAGCTTGCTCTGGTCTTTGGCGAGACCGGCAACGCCCTGCGCCCAGCGCGCTTGCGCGGCGTAGGCAGTGACATCGCGCGCCGCGTCGCGCAGGGCCTGGACGTGGCCCGCCATGGTTTTGAAGTCGTAGCGCGACCCCAGCAGCATGCGCGGCCGCCAGCGCTTGGGGTCTTCGGTGACCGGCTTGATCGCGCGCAATTCCGCCACCAGTTTCGCCAGTTCAGCCCCCTGCCGTTCCAGGATTTTGAGGCCCTGGGCTTCATCGCTGCTGGCCAACGTGATGACGCGTTCCATCTCGCGGACTTTATTTAAGAGCGCGGTGGGTTGGCCGCCGGCCTGCAATTCCGCAAACGCCTTGCGATACAGCGCGAGGCGCTCGTCTTCGCTGACGTCTTGCTGCGAGGTGAATTCATAGCGTACAATGCGGCGATCGCGCTCTTGGAGCTCTTCCATCAACTGGCGGTTTTCCGCCTGCACCCGCGCGTGATCTGCGCGCAACTGGCGACTCTCATCCAGCAAGCGATGGCGATCGACGGCCAGCTGCGCCACGGCTTGCGCGGCGAGTTGATCATTGGCCGGCAAGGGTGGCAGCTGTTCACGCCGCGCTGCCGCGACGATGGCTTTGGCCAAGCTGCGATGCGCGTCGACGGCGCGCTCCGCCGCCAGGGAGCGCTCGGTCAATTCGCGGCGATAGCGACCGACCAGCAAGCCCAGCAGTTGCGCCGGGCTCGGTTGCTCGCCCAGCGGTTCGCCGAGTTCGCGCAGGGCACCGTCCAGCACTGCCATCGCACGCTGCAGTTCGTCGGCCTGATGCGCGCTCTGCATCTGCACGCCACCGAGCTGCTGTTGGTGCCGCGACAGGTCCTGGATCAGCGCGTCCAAACGTTGGCTGATCGCTTCGTGGCGTTCCTGCCAAAACAGCTGCAAGGTGTGCAGCAACTCACTCGCCAGATCGGCGTCGGGCCAACCACCCTCGGGGATGGCGGCGAGGCGCTCATCAAGCGGACTGGCCAGCTCCAAGAAGCGCTTGGCTTCGAAGTTGGCCTCGTCAGTGCGGAAGCAGATAAAGAAGGCGCGCCACAACTCGACCGCCGCCATGGCCAAACCACGGCTGCCGGTGTCCGGAGTGAAGGACTGGGCCAAGGCACCTAGCGGATCGGAGCCCACATAGCCGCGCTGGCGACCGAGGTCGAGCGTCGCCGCCGACAACTGGTCGTAGGCCGAACGCAAAGCTTCCAGAGCCTTGGCGTTCTCGACCGAGATCTGTCGTTCGAGCCGCATCACGGTGCTGTGCATGCCATCCATATGCTTGGCAAGCTAGGTGCCTCTGTCCCGGCTCCAAGGGCGAGGATCCCAGGGTCGACCTTGCATGCCCGGGCTCAGGCACGGACACTGCAGCTATGCGCAACCCTTCCCTCGTGCTGGTCATCATCCTGGTCACCCTCGCTGGCTGCTCGAGCAGCGGTCAAGATCGGGCCGCGACCGTTTCGCGCAGCGTCAGCACGGCTGCAGTACAGGCGCAGGATCTCAGTCGCCAGGTCGATGCCGTGGTCAATGCCTTGGGACCATTCCTGAGCGGCCAAGGCGATCTCAAACAGGCCTATCAGGCCCTGAGCACCGCTGCCAGCAACCTGGACACCGCCGTCGCCACGGTCAACAAAGAGGTCGCCGCTGCGCGGACGGCCGGCGATCGCTACGCCGCCGATTGGGAAAAGCGTTTGTCCACCGTGACCGATGCCGACATCGCCGCTAGCAGCGCTGCCCGTCTGGATCAGCTGCGGGCGGGTATTGAACGCTTGGCGCTCGCGGACACCGAATTCAAAACAACGTCAACCGCGTTCACCTCTCAGCTCAAGGATCTGCGTACCGCTCTTGATCTGGATCTCTCCGCCGGTGGCGTCGCCTCGCTGCGCAATGCGCTCGCGGCCAACGTCGCGGCGGCCCCGGCCCTCAAGCAGCGCGCGGCGACCTTGGCCGATCGTCTGCAAGGGTTGGACGGCTTTCTCGGCGGAAAGTAGAACGACGTGGCTGAGCTGCTGATCGATATGCCGGCGGGCGTCGCCGGCGACATGCTGATGGGCGCGCTGCTTGATCTCGGGGCCGACCGTGAACGCGTGGAGCGTGATCTGCTGCGCCTGGGCATCGGACCCATTCATATCCGCGTCGAGCGGGTCAGCGTCAGTGGTATCACTGCCAATCAGGTCGACATCCACGCCGATCAAGAGCCGACCTGGCTCCAGGGTCAGCAGGTCGGCACGCTGCGCGTCACCGGGATCGTGGCGCCGGACAGCTCGGCGATCACCACGCCAGCGGTCGCGCATCCGCATCGACCCTATGCCGTCATCCGTGATCTGATCGCGCACGCTGATCTGCCTGAACGGGTGCGCACGCGCGCCGGTCGGGCCTTTCGCTTATTGGCCGAAGCGGAAGGCAGCGTCCACGGCGTCCCTGCCGACACCGTTGAATTCCATGAGGTCGGTAGCCTTGATGCCATTGCCGACATCGTCGGTTGCTGCCTGCTGCTGGAATATCTCAACATCGACCGCGTCATCGCCGGTCCCCTGCTGCCCGGTGAAGGCAGCGTGCGCTGCGCGCATGGCCGCATGCCGGTGCCGGTTCCTGCCGTCGCGGCACTGCTCGCACAGAGCGGCGCGCCGCAACGTCGTCTCGGTCGCGAGACCGGCGAACTCACCACGCCGACCGGCTGTGCGCTGGTCGTGGCCCTCGCCGATACCTGGCTCACCGGTGAGATCCTCGTACACGCCGATGCCGTCGGTTACGGT
>CAYQAQ010000242.1:0-5399 GCA_964415495.1 uncultured candidatus Brocadiaceae bacterium
GCGCGCGTCGCCAGCGATCATGAGAAAACCAGCATCGGCCTGCCGGAAGTATCCCTGGGGTTCGTGCCCGGGTGGGGCGGCACGCAGCGTCTGCAGCGTTTGCTCGGTATTCCCACCGCCTTGCCGATGATCTTGTCGGGCAAGCCGGTCGATGCGACCAAGGCGGCGAAGATCGGCTTGGTTGACCGCATCTGCGGTCGTCCATTCTTGCGTGATACCGCGCGCGCGGTGTTGCTCGCGGTCGTCGCGGGTGGCCGCAAAGCGATCACCAAAGACCGGCGCAAGGCACCGCTGATGCAGCGTTGGCTCAACGGCCCGCTGCGCGGTCTGGTGTGGTCGTCGGCGCGCAAAGAAGTTCTGCGCGCGACCAAAGGTCGCATGCCGGCACCACTCGCCGCGATCGATCTGGTGCGCTCGACCTGCCGTAGTGATCTGGCGTCGGGTATGGATGCGGAAGCGCGCACCTTTGCACGCTTGGCGGTGACCAACGCGTCGCGCTGTTTGGTCGGTCTGTTCTTCGCGTCGGAAAGTGTCAAGAAGTCGGGTGGTAAGCCGATGGGTGCGCCTTTGATGCGTCCCGGTGTGCTCGGTGCCGGCGTCATGGGCGGTGGCATCGCCTGGATGTTTGCGCGCAAACACCTGCCGGTGCGAGTGAAGGACCTGAGCTTGGACGCGGTGGCCAAGGCCTACAAGACCGCCGATGATTACAGTCGCCAGCTGGTCAAGCGTCGGCGCATGAGCGATGGCGAAGCCCGACAGGTGCTGGCGCGTATTGGCGGTGGCATCGGCTGGACTGGCTTCCGTCAGTGCGACATCGTGGTCGAAGCGGTAGTCGAATCCCTCGAGGTCAAACGCAAGGTGCTCGGCGAAACCGAGGGCGAAGTCGACGACAGCTGCATTCTCGCCACCAACACGTCGAGCCTACGCGTCGCTGACATGGCGCGCGGCCTACGCCGCCCCGAGCGTCTGGTCGGCATGCACTTCTTCAATCCGGTCAACCGCATGCCGCTGGTCGAAGTCGTCGCCGGTCCGGCCAGCGACGAAGATGCGGTCGCGCGCGTGGCCGACCTCGCGCGGCGTTGCGGTAAGACCGCCGTGGTGGTGCGCGATTGTCCTGGATTCTTGGTCAATCGCATCCTGCTGCCGTATCTCAATGAAGCGGCGCGCATCCTGCAGGAGGGTGGCGACATGGTGGCCATCGATCGAGTCATGACGGCCTACGGTCTGCCGATGGGCCCGTTCCGGCTCGCCGATGAAGTCGGCATCGATGTGGGCCACAAGGTAGCCAAGATCCTGCATGAAGGTTACGGCGACCGTATGCCGGTGGCCGATTTCCTCGGCACCGTGCACGAGGACCTCAAGTTGCTCGGAGCCAAAGGCGGCGCGGGTTTTTATCTGCATCAGCGCGGCAAGAAGCCGCGCGCCAATCCGGTCGTGCAAACCGCACTGACTGCATGGCGCATGGGTAACAGCGTCACCGCGCGGGCGATGGGCGATGACGAGATTCGCGATCGCTGCCTGCTGATGATGGTCAATGAATCCGCACGCTGCATCGCCGAAGACGTCGTCGCTGCACCGGAGTTGCTCGACTTGGCCATGGTCATGGGCACCGGCTATCCGCCGGAACAGGGCGGACCGCTGCGCTATGCCGATGCCCGTGGCGTTCCTGCCGTGCTTGCGGCCTTGCGCGCGCTCGCGGGCCAACACGGCGAACGCTTCGCTCCAGCTCCACTGTTGGAGCGGATGGCCGAGCGCAGCTTGACGTTTTACTCCTCGGACCCTGCGGCCCTGCGTGCCGTCGCCACCCCGTGAATTCCCAGAGGCAGCCATGACCACCGAACCCCAACCCGATTCCCGCAACGATGAAGCCGAGATGCTCATCGACACCTCAAAGATGAGTGTCGACAAGCGTCAAGCGATGGAGGTCGCTGAGTCCGCGCGGGAATTCGACTGGGTCAAGCCCAGCTTCGGCTCGCGCATGTTCATGGGTGAATTCGCGCACGAGATGCTCGACGACTTCCCCGTGCAGACGGACGAAGATCGCGCCATCGGCGACGCTTTCTGTGCTCAGCTTGAAGCGTACCTGCAGGCCAACCTCGACGCCGAGGAGGTCGATCTCACGCGCACCATTCCGCCAGCGGTGGTCGACGAACTGTTCCGCCTCGGCGTGTTCGCGATGAAGGTACCAAAGGAATATGGCGGCCTGGGCTTTACGCAGGTCAACTACAATCGCGTCATGATGATGCTGGCGACCTACTGTGCGTCGACCGCCGTGCTGGTCAGTGCGCATCAGTCGATCGGTGTGCCGCAACCGCTGAAGCTCTTCGGTACCGAAGAGCAGAAAAAGAAATTCTTCCCGCGCTTCCGCGAGCACACCATTTCAGCGTTTGCCCTCACCGAACCTGGCGTCGGCTCCGATCCGTCGAAGATGATCACCGAGGCGACCTTGGATGCCGATGGGAAGACGTGGACGCTCAACGGCGAAAAGCTGTGGTGCACCAACGGCCCTATCGCTGGGCTCATCGTCGTCATGGCCAAGACCCCGCCCAAGATCGTACGCGGCAAGGAGCGCCAGCAAATCACCGCGTTTATCGTCGAAGGCGACAGCCCCGGTTTGGAAATCGCCCATCGCTGCGATTTCATGGGTATTCGCGGCATTCAGAACGGCCTGCTGCGCTTTAAGAATGTGAAAGTGCCCGGTGAAAATATTATCTGGGGCGAAGGCAAAGGCCTGAAGCTAGCCTTGACCACGCTCAACACCGGTCGCCTGACGCTACCGGCCGCGTGTACCGGCGTGGCCAAGACCTGTTTGTCGATTGCCCGCCGCTGGGGCAACATGCGCGAACAGTGGGGGCTGCCCATCGGCCAGCACGAAGCGGGTCGTGAGAAAATCGCCTTCATCGCCGCGACGACGCTGGCGATGGAAGCGGTGACCTGGTTGACCTCGCACTGGGCCGATGAAAAAGACAAGGACATCCGCCTGGAAGCGGCGATGGCCAAATTGTTCTGCTCCGAAATGGCGTGCAAGATTACCGACATGACGGTCGCCTTGCGCGGCGGGCGGGGTTACGAAAAAGCGTCGAGCCTGGAAGCGCGCGGTGAAGATCCGTGGCCGGTCGAACGCATGTTCCGCGACACCCGCATCAACACCATCATCGAGGGCACCTCCGACATCATGCGTCTGTTCCTGGCGCGTGAGGCGATGGACCCGCACCTCAAGATGGCGGCCGACATCCTCAAGGGGTCGACGCCCGCGATGCAAAAATTGCGCTCCGGCGTCAAACTCGCCGGTTTCTATGCGGGCTGGTATACCAACCAGTGGGTCAACGCCAGCCTGTGGAAGGGTTTCGACGACAAGGGGCGCCTCGCCGATCATTACCAATTCCTCGACGCCACCGCGCATCGCTTGGCGCGCACCATCTTCCACTACATGGGCCTCTACCGCGACCGGCTCGAGCGCAAGCAGGTGGTGCTCGGCCATCTCATGGATATCGGCACCGAACTCTTCGCGATGGCGGCGACGTGCAGCTACGTGCGCAAGCTCAAGCAGCGCAATCCGGCCGATGACACCGCGATGAACCTTGCGGATTACCACTGCCGTGAAGCGACCCGCCGCATCGAACAGCACTTCCACAGTCTCGGCGACCACGACGACCGCCTGATGTCGGGCATCGCGAAGTCGGTGCTGGCCGGTGAATTCGAATGGCTCGAAGAGGGCATGGCGAAGTTGAAAGAGCGCAAGCATGCGCCACAGCCCTGACGGAGCATTTTCACAGGGGACGCCGAGACGCTCAGCAGCGCAGAGACGAGACTCTGCTCTTCTGATCTCAGCGTCTGGGTGTCTCCCGTTCAGCCATGGTTGGACATCATGAACGACGCCTTCCGTCGCGAATCCCTGGACCGCGAGCGCCGGCTCGGCCCGCAATTCCGCAAGCCAGGCCTGGTGCGCTACGCGCGTCAGGCGACGGGCGTGATGCTGTCGTGGATCGAAGCCGTGATGGCGTCGCGGATATCAGTGCAGGGGACGCACAATATTCCACCCGGACCGGTGCTGTTCGTCGCCAATCATTTTACCCGGTCCGAAACCTTCATCCTGCCGTACCTGATCGATCGCTATGCCCGGCGCTCGGCGTTGTCGTTGGCGCACTGGGGGCTGTTCAAGGGTTTCTTCGGGGACTACCTGCGCGCTATTGGGGCCTTGCCGACGCGTCATCCCGAGATCAAGCAGGTTATCGTCGGCGATCTGCTGACCGGCCGCAACGACTGGTTGATCTATCCCGAAGGGGCGATGATCAAAAATAAGAAGGTTTGGGAAAAGGGAAAATTTTTACTTGAGACGCCTGAGCGCTCTGGCTCGCCGCACACCGGCTCGGCAGTACTCGCCTTACAAGTGCTGATTTACCGCGAACTTCATGCGCGTGCCGTGCGCGAAGGCGATGCGGCAGCCCAGCGGCGCTACGAGCAGATCTTCCGCTTTACCGGTGCTTTGCCGGCGTCGTTCAGCATCGTACCGATCAATATTTCCTATTATCCGATCCGCCCAGGGCCGAATCTGGTGTATCGCCTCGCACGGCGACTCGTCCCTAATCTTCCCCGTAAGTTGGAGGAAGAACTCAGCATTGAAGGGAATCTGCTGTTCAAGGACACCGACATCACGGTGTATTTTGGCAAACCGATCGACATGGAGCGCTACCTCACCGTGCTGCACCCCGGCCTGCAGGAGATCGATCATGGCGACGACGCCGCTATCCGCGAATTGATCGAAGCGCTCAAGCATCGCCTGACCAGCAGTCTCATGGGTGAGGTCTACCGGCGTCTCACCGTCAATATTGACCATCTGGTGTGCAGCGCTATCCGTCATCGGCGTCGGCCGGAAATCCTGATGTCCGACATGCGCGCCATCGTCTACCTCGCTGCGCGGGAGATCCAAAGTCGCGGCGATCGCCGCGTCCACCGCACCATTGACGGCAGCTTACTTGATCTGCTCACGGGGGCACCGGTTCCAGCCTTGGCCAGTATTCGTCGCCTCGCCGTGCGTACTGGCACAGCTGTCGACCAAGGCGACCGGCTCCAACTCGATCACGAAGCCCTCGGGCGTCGCCACACGTTCCATGACATCCGGATCAAGAACCCCATCGGGGTCATTGCCAATGAATTGGAACCTCTCCGCGAAGCCGTCCAGGCCGTGCGCTCGGTGGTCAACCTCCCGTCGAATCATCTGCGCGCGCGCATTGCCGATCTGCTGCTGGCCGAGGACCTTGTCGAGTTCGAGAACGACTTCCAGGCCGGACAAGTAGCGCATGCGGCTGGTGAGCAGCCTGAGCCCAAGCCGCGCGAGGTGTGCGCGCCGTTCTTTTTACGTCCGCCGCGCGCCACGGTCGGCATCGTGCTGTGCCATG
>CAYQAQ010000243.1:0-5398 GCA_964415495.1 uncultured candidatus Brocadiaceae bacterium
ATTCGACGACAAGCGCGGGACGACAGCCGAGGGACGAGCGACGTCAAAAATTCAAACCCACTCGATTCCCGGTAGAGCCAAAATAAAAAAACCGAGGGAAGGCCAAGCGGCCTCCCCTCGGGTCGTCGCAGCAGCGGACGCGTCGTCGTTCAGGCGACGGCGTGGATCGCCTGTACGCAGCGCTTGATGGCCGGGGCCGGATCCTTGGGTTCGGCTTCGTACTCGATGACGGCGAAGCCCGAGAAGCCGATGTCTTCCAGGGTCTTGACGTAGTCATTGAGCTTGAGGGTGCCTTCGCCGATCACGGTCTCGCTCCACTTGCCATGCTTGTCCCACAGGAAGTCCTTGTAGTGGGTGCCATAGACTTTCTTGCCGAGCTTCTTGGCCCACTCGACCGGGTTGGAGTTGCCGGCCTGCATGCACCACGCGGTGTCGATGTTGACGCCGACATAGTCGCCGCCGAGTTCGCTGATGTAGCTGATCTCGTCGAAGCTGCCGCCGAACATGTAGCCGCCGTGGCAGTGCAGGGCGAGCTTGATGCCGTAGGCCTCGGACAGGCCGGAGGCGACTTTGATCGCGTCGCGGAAGCTATCGATCTTGAAGTGGGCGCTGATGTACTTGGCGCCGGCCTTCTTGGCGAACTCGAACCACTGCTTTTCAACCGCGGCGTTGCCGGTGAAGGTCTGCACGCCGATGGAGAACACGCGCTGACCTTCCTTCTTGAAGGTGGCGATCGGCGCATCGTGCTTGGCCGGATCGTTGAAGTCGGCCTGGACGCCGCAGACCTCGGTCGCGGTGACGCCGACTTCCTTCAGCTTGGCGCAGAGGGCTTCCGGAGTCTTGAATTCACGGAAGGACCAGGACTGGACGCCGACATCGCGGGTGGGGGTCAAAGCGGGCATGGAGGCTCCTAAGTTGAGCGGTGGGTGGCAACGACTGGGGCGGGCTATTTAGACGTGCGCGAGCTCAGGTGCAATTGGCCAAAACTCGGTGGGGTTGGCGGTTTCTCTTTTGGGACTGCAGGCATTCGTGTGGGTCGGCTAGCTGGTGCCGGTGGGCATGAGGTCGAGTCCGCTTAGATGAAAAAGGATAGCGCGCCGGAATCGTGCGCGGTTGCGAAAGCCGCAGGCCATGGCCTTATAACCTGACCGGGGGAGGTCCGGAGTCCAATCACCTCGGCACACTGATGCGGCGATAGTGTCGTGGCATGAACCCCACTTCCGGCGTCCTCGACACCTGTTGATCCGGCACGTGGTGAGAAATGGACTCCGCTTTGTCGGGCCCGAGACTCATCCGCAATGCTGGTCCGCTCACCCGCGCTGAGTTGGAGGGATATCTCCGGGTTCCTGCTCGCCGCGATCGGTGCAGCGATGGGGCTGGAGGCACTGACGAGTCTGGTGTTTCTCGCCTGGCAGCACGGCGGAGGGGCCTTCCTGCTCGCGTATCTGCTCGCGGTGATGTTGCTGGTATTGCCGGTGATGATGCTGGAGTTGGGCGTGGGGGTGTGCTTCCAGGCCTCGGCGCCCGGTGGGCTGCGTCGTTTAGGCCGACGTTTGGAGTGGATCGGCTGGTGGACAACAGCGCTGGGCGCGATAGCGGCACTGCTGGCGAGCGGATTGGCGGCCTGGGGCTTGGTCTGGGCCGGCGAGGCGGTGGTGCTGATGCTCAGCGGCGAGGCACCACCGTGGACGCAGGATCGTTTAGCCGCGGATGCGTGGTGGCGGCAGCGCTTGGTGCCAGGCGCGGGAACCGTGCTGCCGGGCGGTGCGGTGGTGGCGGCGCTGATCGCGGTATGGGCTTTAGCCGCGCACATTCTGCGCGGTGGCATGGCGTCGATCGGCCGCTGGTGCACGGTGCTGGTGCCGGTGGCGATGGTGCTGGTGGTGGTGCTCGGCGTCGGCTTTCTCTATCAGCCTGGCGCTGCCGATGGCGTGGCGCGCTACCTGGTGCCGGAGTGGTCGGCGTTGTTGGAACCGGCGACGTGGGCGGCGGCGGGGCGTGCGGCGGTGCTCACGCAGGTCTTGGGGTTGGGCGTGTACATCGCTTATGCCAGCCATCTCGAACGCGGCGCTGACAGCGCGGGGTTGGCCTTGGTCGTTGCCTTGGCTGGCGCGGGCTTCGCCTTTCTCGCCGGCTTTGTCGGCGCGGCGGCCTTCGGCGCGTTAGCGGCGCGCGAGGGAGTGCCGGTCGAATTGTTGGCTGTGACCACCACGCGTGAGGCGCTGGTGGCGCTGACCGCGGCCATGGCGGCGCTGCCGCTCGGGCCGTGGGGGCTGGGCGTGATGATGGCGGTGGCGGCGCTGGCGTGGAGCATTCTCGCGTTTTCGACCGTGCTTGGGCTGCTCGCGGCAGTCATGGTGGCGGTCACCGATACTTTCGCCATCGGGTGGGACGCTGCGGTGCGGCGTTTGCTGCCGTTTGGATTCGTGCTGCTACTGGTGCTGGCGGCTCCGGCTTTGATCGCGGTGGTCGATGATCTGCGTCGCGCGTTTTTCCCGACCGGCGTTGCCATCGCGGTAGCAGCGCAATGCACCTCGCTGATGGCGGTGGCATCGAGCGGCAATCTGCAACGGCACATCAATGCCTATTCGACCATTCAGGTCGGATCGTCGTGGCGGTTGGTGGTGACGGTGGTGGTGCCAGCGCTGTTGGTCGCCGGTGCGGTCGAACGCTTGCTGGTGCTCGGTCGTCCACCCTTGGGTCTGACTGGAGTTTTGCTGCCGAGTTTGGTCGCTACGGCGTTGGCGCTGTTGGCAGCGATTACCTTGGCGCTGGCGCATTCGCGGCGGAGGTCCTGGTGAATCCCGGACGTATCCTCGCGACGCTGTGGCTGATGTTTTCCATCGGTGTGCTGGTATTCGGCTTGCACCGCATCGCTCGCGATCGTCAGATCGAGGTGCTGGGCAGCGACTTGCATACCGGCGACGCCGAGGCCGTAGCGCGCTCGGCATTGGCGCTGCTACAACTGGAATCGGCGCGCCAATATCCACGTCCCAATATCATTGTGCAGGCTTGGGGCACCCTCCGTGGACACCGCCAAGCGAGCATGGGGCGAGCCCTGATGGAGGCGCGCATCAAGCAAGACCTCGCGCGCGCGGTGACGCAGCCGTGGCCGGACGACATCGATCTGCATCGCTTGTGGGAGCTCGCGGCGATCATCGACGCTGAATTGGCGGCGGCCGTACATGTGCGCATTGCGGCTCGCGCCGGCGAACGTGGCGCCGCGGCAGCGGCATTAACGTTGGCAGCGGCCACGCTACGTGAGGCTCCCGTTGACGATGATCCTGAACCGGTGGTCACGGCGTGGATGCGCCTGCGCGACGCCGGCAGCGGCCCGGGCTGGTTCACCTGGGCGGCGCGCGAGACGCCGCCGATGGCGCGCGCGGTCACGGCCGCCGAACGCGCCGTCGCCCAGGCGCTCACCGCCCGACTTGATGCGCAGGAGGAGGGTGCGGATCCACGCCTTGTCTGGCATGCTGCGCAGGCGATGGGCGTAACCGACCGTTTACCCGACGCGCTGATTGCGCGCTACGCCAGCCAGGTGCGTATCCAACAAGTGCCGACCATGGCGCTGATCGCCTGCGCAGTGATGGCCAGTGGTTTGTTCGGAGGCCTCGCTTTCGCCTTCCATCGCCTCCATCGCGGTCGTCGTCGGATTGATCCGGGGGCGGAAACTCTGGAAAACGTTGAGCCGATCGAATTGGAAACCGATGCGCTCACGGTGCAGCGGCAGGTGACGTCGGAGGAGACGCGGGTGGATTAAACGTCAGCTGCTTGAAGCGGCTCCATTTGGAATCAAGTTAGGGTTTGATATTCACCGTTCCGCGGTTCAGGTCATGGTGTTCAGTGCGAATCCCTTGATATTTTCCCTCATCGTTGGCGAGAAGGAATCGGGTGTAATTTCCTCCGCCTCCGCGGCTAACGTATTCGATTTGAAGCCATCCATTTTTGGCGGCATGAAATTGGAAGCCAAAGCCCTGTATGGTGCCAATGCTGCGGTAACTCCCGTTGCCAGGAGTCAGGATCATGAAAAAAGTGCCTCCGGTTCCGCTCCAGGTGCGCATGGCGATGAATACCTCCGGGAGATCATCGCCGTTCAGGTCACAGCGAAAGAGCCGAATGGATTCGAGCGATTCACCTTCGGGCCATTGCTGGGCTATTCCTGTCTGCAATTTTTTATCGAGGTCGCTGAACGCCGTATCTACGATTTTGAATCGGGGCGCATCCGGAGGGGAAATCGGCCAGACGTACCCATCCGGAGTTGGTAGCCAGTCTTCGCCCGCGTGAGCGTCACCGAATGGCGGCGAGGCGGCTGAGGCAGTCAGAACTGTTACAATGAGGATGCTTAACATCGGTTCTCCGGCGATTTATAGAAAGGTAATCATCGGATTGTTGACCCATATTGGAATGGGAAGGCGAAGTCGACGAGGCATGGAAGGTGGGGCTGACGTGCTTATGGAACTTCAACCCACTGTCCGTCGGTGAGTATCTCACAGGGACCGAATCGGGCCTTGTAAGACATCTTCTGACACCCAGCGACGTAGAACCCAAAATACAACCATTGCAATGCATGTTGCCGACAAAACGCCAATTCCGCCAAGGCCATGAAGGTGCCTAATCCACGCTCACGATGGTCGGGGTCGTGGTAGCAATACACGCTGGAGAGTGCGTCGCTGAAGCGGTCGACAACGCTGACGGCCAGTAGCCGTCCGTTCGCATCACGGGCGTGGAGCTCACCGCCGCTGACGCCACCGTCGTGGGTGAGGAACTCAGCGCTGTCGTCGTCGGTCTTGGCGTGGATGGCCGCTTGATAGCGGGTGTAGAGTTTGTTGCGCTCCGCATTCAGTCCGCGCGCATGAAACGTGACGACCAGATCCGCGTTGCGGCGAGCGCAGCGGCGTTGATCGCGACGCGGCACAAAGCGAGTCGCGTCGACGCGCAGGGGCTGGCAGGCGCGACAGCCGTTGCAGTGTGGCAGATACATCACCGGACCGCTGCGGCGGAAGCCAACGTCCATCAATTGACGATAGACGGACAGCGGTGCTTCCGCTGGGTCGGGTTGGAAGGCGTGGAATTGCCGATCCGGCAGGTAGGGACACGCACCGCAATCGACCAGCACGCCGTGCATGGTCGACGACGGCTCAGGTCACGCGCAGCTGAGCGGGAGTGCGTGCCTGGACCGCCTTGGTCACCGCGGTGTGGACGCGCGCGAGATCGTCTTCTGACAGCGTGCGGTCGTCGGCTTGCAGCAGTACGCGCAGGCTGACGGCTTTCTCGCCGGCGGCATAAGGCGCGCCGCGATAGATGGTGATCAGTTCGATGCCGCGACACAGGCCCTTGGCGCCGGCGGTGGTGGCGTCGGCGAGTTCGGCGAAGCCGAGCGGCTCCGGGCATACCC
>CAYQAQ010000244.1:0-826 GCA_964415495.1 uncultured candidatus Brocadiaceae bacterium
GACCGGCGGCGCAATTGACGCCAACGGCGGTGGCACCACCGGCCTCCATCGCTTGGGCGAACTCCGCGATCTCACCGGCGTCATCACGCTCCAGACTGCGGCTGACGATGACCGGTAAGCGGCTGACGCGGCGAATGCCCGCGAGCACGGCGCTGGCCTCGGCGGTCGAGGGACAGGTTTCAACGACGATGGCATCGGCTCCGGCATCGGCGAGGGCGAGGGCGATCTCAGCCGCAGCCTCGGCGGCTTCGTCGGTGGTGATCTCGACGCCGACCACCGGACCCAAGGGCCCGATCGAACCAAGCACGAACGGCTGCTTGGCATGGCCGCGCGCGATTTCGCGCGCTAGACGCACGCCAGCGGTGGCCAAGCGGACGGCGGTGTCGCCATCACCACAGCGATAGCGATTGGCACCGAAGGTGTTGGCGGTGAGGGCCTCCGCACCGGCTTCGGCGTAGGCGCGATGCACTTCGCGCACCAAATCCGGATGATCGAGATTGGCGCGCGCCACCGCCGCAGCCGGAACACCACGCGCGATCAGTTCGCTGCCCATGGCACCATCCAAGACCAGAACGCGACGGGCGAGGCGACGTTCGAAAGCGGACGCCACCATCACCGCTCCCGGCGTATGGATGAGATGGCGAGCAAGCAATTCCGCCACGCGATCCGCAACACCGGCGGGCAGAGCCGCACCGCCGAGCAAACGACTGAGCGCTTCGCCACCGAGCACCGGCCGTTCGGCATCCAGGCGCTCGGCGCAGGTGATGGTGGCATCGAGCAGAACGGTCGTCGTGATCGCACCCACGCCGCCGGGCACGGGCGTCAA
>CAYQAQ010000244.1:836-5373 GCA_964415495.1 uncultured candidatus Brocadiaceae bacterium
CACGCGCACTTTGCCGTCGGCATCGGTGATACGATTGATGCCGACATCAATGACCGTGGCACCGGGTTTGACCAATGCAGGTCCGATCAGGCCCGCGCGACCGACCGCGACGATGAGCAGATCCGCGCGCTGCGTATGCGCCGCAAGATCGCGCGTGTCGACATGACAGGTGGTGACCGTGGCTCCAGCCGCGAGCAGCAACTGTGCGATCGGCCGTCCGACCACGATGCCGGCGCCAACCACCACGGCCTCGACCCCGCGCAGATCACCGAGGGCTTCTTGCGCCAGCAACACCGCCGCCACCGCCGTGCATGGCGCGACGCTATGGCGACCGGAAAACACCAAGCCTTGATTCGCCGGCCCCACGGCTTCGACATCTTTGTCGGGCGACAGCAGCGCCTGGACCGTCAGTTCGACGAAGGGTTCGCGCAGCGGACTCTGGACGATGATGCCGTGTACCGCCGGATCGACATTCAAGCCTTCAATAGCTTCGCTAAGATCGTCTTGGGTCGCCCCCGCCGGCAGCGCAACCGCGCGATGCTGAATGCCGACCTGGGCGCAGGCCTTGGCCTGATTGCGTTGATAGACGCTCCACGCCCCATCGGCCGTGGCGGTGACCGCCGCCAAACATGGCTGAATGCCCCGGGCATGCAGATCGACGACGCGGCGCACGAGGCGCGCGCGCCACGCCTCGGCGATGGCTTTGCCGTCAATGCTGCGAGCGGGCATGGCGGCAAGTCTCAGTTGCCAGTGGCCAGTTGCCAGTGGGCAGTCCCCCCGGCGCTCGTCGAGAATGGCGGATATCCGGGCCAGCGGGACTGGTAACTGGCAACTGGCCACTGGCCACTCACACTGCGCCGATGATCGCCTTCCACCTCGGTTTGCGCTGGCTGCTGCGGCGGCGCTCGGCCTGGCTGGCAGCGGCAGCGGTGGTGCTGACGGTGACGGTGTCGATTGCGGTCATGGGCGTGGTCCAGGGTTTTGTGGAAGTGATGGACCGTCAGGTGCGCGCCAACGAGAGCGACCTGACGCTGCAACCCGGTTTTGGTATGGAGGGTCTGGAGGACAGCCCCGGCTATCGGCAATTCCTCTTGGAGGCTCCCGGTGTCATCGGCGTCGCACCGAGCATCAGCGGTTTCGCATTAGCGGTGCCGCGTTGGGAGCATGCGACCGCACGCCCCAGCGATGGCTTTCCGGTTTTGTTCGACGGGATCGAGTGGGAGGCCGACCAGGATTTGGGCCGTTTGCCCGCTGGTGCGCTGCATCGTGCGCCAGCCCTCGATTTGCACACCCCGCCGCTGACTCCGGATCGACGCGGCACGGGATTCCTGACGCCACAGTGGCGGGAACGTCTGGCGTGGCAGGGCGGCATGTTGATTGATGGGCTCGGCCCCCTGCCCTTGCCGCCCGTGGCGGTGCCACCAGCGGGGGCGGTGCTCGGGCAAGAACTTGCCTATTTTCACGGCCTGCTTCCCGGCAGTGGTGAACGGGAAGGCCATCGTCTGACTTTGAGTATTCCTAATGCGCGCGGCGGTTTGGTCGGCCGCGTTGAAGTCGAGGTCTCTGACACCTTGGGCACCGGCATTTATGAAGTCGACCGCTATAATTGCTTGCTGCCTTTGCCACTCGCACGGCGCTTGGCTGGTTTTTCCGGCGGGCCGCAAGCACCCGCACTGGTCAGCGCTTACCGCATCGATCTCGAACCGGAGCTTGATGTCGACCTGGGTGCCCGAGTGGTAGCTGCCCATACCCAAGAAAACGTTGAGACGTGGCGCAAGCGGCGCAGTCATCTGATCAAAGGT
This sequence comes from uncultured candidatus Brocadiaceae bacterium, assembly GCA_964415495.1. GTDB lineage: Bacteria > Planctomycetota > UBA11346 > UBA11346 > UBA11346 > CAYQAQ01. The sequence goes on from CAYQAQ010000244.1 coordinate 2,639, forward strand.
GCGCTGCAGCAGCGCAATCTGCTGGGCTTCGTCATGATTTTGGTCCAGGTCCTGGCCGTGTTCATCGTCTATGCCAGCTTCAGTACCATGGTAGTCGAAAAGCGCCGCGATCTCGGTGTCCTTATCGGGCTGGGCACGCGCCCCATTCGCATCGCCAGTGCCTTTCTCTTCGCCGCCATCGTGTGTTGTGTGGGCGGCGGTCTGCTCGGCTGGGGCCTTGGCTGGGCCGTGCTCGCCGGGCTGAATCCATTTTCACAACGGACCGGCATCGTGTTCTTTCCGCAGGAGTTCTTCTATAGCCCCGAGACTCCGATCAGCTTCAATCCACTCATCCCCCTCACCTACATCGCGATCATGACCGTCATCGGCATTCTCGCGGCTCTGCTTCCTGCTTGGCGTGCGAGCCGCGTCGATCCGGTGGAAATTCTGCGGGAGGGCACATGAGCGGGCTCTCCTGCGCCGGCTTAACCAAAGCCTACCCCGGACAAGAGGTGTTGCGCGGCGTCGATTTGGCGGTCGAGGCGGGCACCACGGCGGCGATTCGGGGCGCATCGGGCACCGGAAAAAGCACGTTGCTGCATTGCCTGGGTTTGCTGGATCGCCCCGATGGCGGCAGCATCACCATTGCCGGTTCTCGCGTCGATCACCTGCGCGGCGCAGCGCGGTCGACGTTGCGCGCGCGCACCATTGGTTTCGTGTTCCAAGCCTTCCACCTGCTGCCCGATTTCAATGTGCTTGAAAATGTGCTCATGGCAGCACGGGCGGCGGAATTGCCGCTGGGGCCTGCAACCGTCGCGGCCGGCCGCTTGTTGGAGCGCCTCGGTATTGCCAACAAGGCCAAACAACCCGTGACGACGCTGTCGGGCGGCGAACGCAGCCGGGTGGCGTTTTGTCGTGCCTTACTCAACCGACCGGCGGTGTTGTTGGCCGACGAACCGACCGGCAGTCTCGATCCCGGCACGGCGGCGTTGGTCTTGCAGGAGCTGCTCGATCTCGCCCGCGATCATAAGACCTGCGTGATCATGGTCACGCACGACGCAGGCATCGCCGCCCGCTGCGACCGCGAATATCATTTGCGCAACGGAAAGCTGGAAACTCAGGCGACGGACGTGATCCGGCGATAAAGGTCGATGTAGCCGCTGGCTGCCCGATCCCAGGACAAATCGCGTTCCATGCCGCGCTGTTGAGCAGCAGCCCATTCGCTGGGGAAGTGCTCATAGAGCCCACAGGCGCGATCGATGACGCTGGAGAAATGCCCGATATCAACCGGTCCGAAAGTGAAGCCCCAGCCATCACCGGTAGCGACATCGCGTACGGTGTCGGCCAAGCCGCCGGTGAAGCGCACAATCGGCAGTGTGCCGTAGCGCATGGCGTACATCTGGGTCAAACCGCAGGGTTCGAAACGACTGGGGACTAACAGCGCATCGCAGCCCGCGATGACGCGATGCGCGAGGGCTTCGTTGTAGCCATACCAGGCAAACACACGTCCGGGATGACGCGCATGCAATCCGTGCACGCGCTGTTCGATGTGGAGATCGCCCGAACCTAGGATCACCAATTGGAGTCGCCCATCGAGGATGTACGGCTCGACCGCGTCCAGAATGAGATCGAGACCCTTCTGTTCGACCAGCCGGCTGACCACGCCCATCAGGCACGGACGCGGATCGTCGACCAAGTGGCATTCCTCCAAGAGCTTGCGGCGGCACTCGGCCTTGCCGCTGCGATCACGCGCGGAATAACGCGCGGGCAGATGCGGATCCTTGGCAGGATTCCAGGCCTCGGCATCGATGCCATTGAGCACACCGGACAGTTTACAGCTGTGGTTGGCGATGACCCGCTCCATGCCGTACGCGAATTCCGGCAGTTGGATTTCTTCGGCATAGCGCGGGCTGACCGTGGTGACGCGATCCGCAAAGACGATACCGGCCTTGAGCCAATTCAGCCGGCCCCAGTGATCGAGCTCCTGCACATTGAACAAACTTTCATCGAGGCCGGTCAGGCGCAGATCGTGCGCCGGGAAGGAACCTTGATAGGCGATGTTATGAATGGTGAACACCGAGCGCGTCGCTGGCAGGTCATGCAAGAAGCCGCGCCGCAACAGCGCTGGCACTAATCCCGCTTGCCAATCGTGCGCATGAATCACGTGCGGTTGCCAGCCGAGCAAACCCGGCAGGGCCAAGCTCGCCTTGGCGAAGACGGCGTAGCGGCGTGCGTTGTCGTCGTAGTCGACCGAAGCTGCCGGACCGTAGATGCCGTCGCGATCGTAGAGTTCGTTGGCCGCCAGCAGATGCGTCGGCACACCGTCGACCACGGTGGTACCGACATGGACGCGGTGATCGACGCCACCGGCTTCAATGATCAGGGGATGCTCGTGCCAGCTCACCCCAAGCTGCTGCGCTTTGGCGATGGCTCCGCGGTAACCCGGAAGTGCGACACGGGGTTCGCAGCCCAGGCGCTTGAGCGCTGCTGGCAGGGCCCCGGCGACATCGGCGAGTCCACCGGTCTTGATCAGGGGGGCCACTTCGGAGGCCACATGGAGAATGCGCAGCGGATCGGGCATGGGCGGTATGCTGAGACGGGTTTGGCGGGTGTATAGGTCCTGGATGTGCACCGCCGTGCACCCATCAACCACCTGACGCACGACCTAGGACCCAGACCGGATAACCACCGCCGAGCGGCCTCTGGCCTTCCCCACCATCCCCCTACACTCCCCCTCCCCATGCAGTCGAGCAAAC
>CAYQAQ010000245.1:0-4175 GCA_964415495.1 uncultured candidatus Brocadiaceae bacterium
ACTCAGCACCAAGCGCGGCAGATCGCCGGCCGCCTCGGGGGCATCGACCATGCAGCGACCGTCGAGCCGGGCTGCCGCACTGGCCAAGGCGACGCAGCGTCCCGGTCCATCGGCGGTGGCGACGAAGGCCTCGCCCGCAGCGACCATCCAGCCATCGCGCATCCAGCCGAGCACGCGCCCGCGCCCGGCTTCGCGCTCAAACCACGGCGTTGGATCACTGCCCAATTCCACCGCTTCGGCGGTGACCACCCACGCCAAGCCATCGCGCTGCAGGCGAGCCAGCGCAATCGCGTCGTCGCACACGCTCATGGGTTGCGCCAGTCCGAGATCACCGGGCTATTCATCGAGCAACCGCCGAGGAGCGCATCTCCCGGATCAAGGTCACGCGCACTTCGCCTGGGAAGGTGACTTCACCTTCGATGCGGCGAGCAATGTCGTGGGCGATGGTGCCGAGTGATCCGTCGGCCAAGGTGTGGCCGTTGACGATGACGCGCAGTTCGCGCCCCGCCTGAATAGCGTAGGCTTTTTGCACACCGGGAAACGAGCAGGCGATTTCTTCCAGCTGGGCCAAACGCTTGAGGTAACGTTCGGTGTTTTCGCGCCGCGCTCCCGGACGAGCAGCTGAGATCGCATCGGCAGCGGCGGCGAGCACCGTGTAGGCCGACAACACTTCGTGCCCTTCGTGATGCGCCAGCGCCGCGTTAGCGACGATCTCGCTCTCGTTGTAGCGTTTGAGCGCCTCGTAGCCGAGCACCGGGTGCGAACCTTCTTGATCGTGGTCGATGGCCTTGCCGATGTCGTGCATCAGGCCGCAGCGGCGTCCCAAGCGCGGATCGAGTCCCAGGTCAGCCGCCATCGCACCGCACAAAAAGGCGACTTCTTGCGTGTGCTTAAGCACGTTCTGCCCGTAGCTGGTGCGCCAATGCAGTTTGCCGAGCAGCTTGAGCAACTGCGGATGCAGGCCCGACACATCGCAGGCGAAGGCCGCGTCCTCGCCCATGCGCAGGACCTCGCGATCGAGGTCAGCCTGGACGCGGACCAACACCTCTTCGATGCGGCCGGGATGGATACGGCCGTCTTCGAGTAGGATCTCCAAGGTCCGCCGCGCGATTTCGCGCCGTACTCCAGAGAAACAACTGATGGTGATGTAGCCGGGATTGTCATCGATGATGACGTCGACGCCGGTGGCCTGCTCGAAGGCCTTAATGTTGCGGCCTTCTTTGCCGATGATGCGACCTTTGAATTCTTCTTCTTTCACCGCTACGCGCGACGTCGTGGTGTCAGCGGTGTGCTCGGCGGCGTAGCGCTGCACGGCGCGGGCGACGACCTCGATGCCCAATTCTTTGGCGCGGACGGTGACGTCCTTTTCATGCCGGGCGATACGTCGAGCTTTTTCTTCCGTGAGCTCGGCATCGATCTGGGCCAGCATTTCGGCCTTGGCCTGTTCCGGCGTGAGGCCGGCGATGCGCTGCAGGGCGCCATCCACTTCGGCTTGGCGTGCGTGCAGGCGCGTTTCACCTTCAGCCAAGGCGTCATCGCGGCGTTCGAGCGCAGCTTCGCGCGTACGCAGATCGGCATCGCGCTGGTCGAGCGCATCCAAGCGCCGATCGATGACGGCCTCCCGTTCGACCAGCTTGGCGTCGCGGCTGACCGTTGCCGTTTCGCGGGATGTCAAAGCGGCTTCGCGACTGGCCAGGGTGGCCTCGCGGCGATCCAGCTTGGCGTCGTGTTCCGCCAACCGTTTGCGATCGTCGTCGAGATTGCGGCTCAGCGTCTTGGTTAAGGTTTCGCGTTCGCTCTCCAGCCGTTTGTCGGCGGCAGCTTGGGCCTCAGCTAAAAGGTTTTTGCGTTCAGTGTCAGCGCGCTCCTCCCAGGTGGCGCGGGTGCGGTCGAAGGTCAGTCGTTGGCGGGCGGTGAGCCACCAGGCGGCGAGCAGCCCAGCTGTCAGACCGGCAATGATGCCGATCAGCAAGGCAATAAGAGGAGTCATGGCGATCTCGAGGTCGCATCCAGTCGAAAGAGGCGTGAAGCCAAAGGGTCAGCATGAGACGGTGGATGCGAGTAGGTAGGTGTGGGATAGGACGATAGCAATTCAACTGTCCCCAACAGCGTAGCTGGGCCGGACAGAGGGGCAACGCGCCGCGCCTGGATCTGCACCGACGGACTAGGCACACTCGGGAGGGGGATCTAGGGTGGTGGGTATGGTTCGCGTTCGCCGTGTTGCGCTAGGGATAGTCCTGCTGCTGGCCCTGCTCATGGGGTTGTGGCTGCTGCCCGCTGCGGAGGCTGATAACGCCCCGCGCGGCGGAGTGGCTTTGGCGCGGCACCTGCTCCGCTTGGGCCTGACCGGGACCGCACCGCAACCGATGGCCGGGTACAATCCGATTGTGGGGGAGCAGCTGGAGCCCGGTGATGTCCTGGTGACGCGCTCGCCCGGTTCGGTCTATGGCTACTGGTCGCACGCCACCGTGTACCTGGGTGCTGGACAGGTGCTCGGCCATGACTTGTTACGTGGCATCTTCGTCGAGGACATCGAGGGATTCGCCAGTTATGAACGGGTGCTGGTGCTGCGGCCAGGAGTGACCGCGCGTCAGCAGGCGGCCGTCGTGGCGTTTTCGCGCGACTTGGTCGGACGACCATTCCATTTGGCGGCGCACCCGCGCGATCCGCGGCAGTGGAGTTGCGCCAAAGCGGCATTGGCGGCGTGGGCGTCGGTGGGCGTCAGCGTCGGGGATGGCCGCTTCTGGCCGACGCCCGATGCCTTGGCTGCTGGATCGGCACCCGTGGTGGCGGATCTGCGCATCAATCAAGGGCCGCCATGATGGGCGCGGTCGCGGTACTGATCCTCCTGCATCTGGCAGCGAGCGGAATGGTGTGGCTGGCGTCACCGTGGCCATGGTTGGCGATGGTGACCTCGGTCATCGGGCTGGCGGGTTTGGCCGCAGGCGCTCGGTGGCAACTGGCTGATCGGAACCGCCTCCAAGGCTGCGTGGTCATCATCTGCTGGCAGGCCCCGGGCTGGGTAACGGGCATGTGGGCCCTCGCGATGTTTTTCGGCTTTCTGCCGTTGATGGATGCGACGGTGTTCATCCTCCAAGCATGGCTGCATCTGTGGTCACCGTGGTGGGCCAGCATTCCGGGCGGATTTTATCGCGAGGTGGGCTGGTATTTGTGGGCCATCGCGGTGCTACCGCTCATGCTGACCGCCGTGGCGGTATCCTTGGTCAGCTACTGGCATCCCCTGCGAGCAGGCCACAATCCCCGCCATGGACCCCGCGCCCACGATTGACCGTCATCGCCTGCGCACGCGTGCAGCGCTGATTTCCGTGCTGGTCGGCGTCCTGTTGCTGGTGGTCAAAGTGGCTGCCTACGTGCTCACCGATTCGCTGATGCTGTTGGCAGATGCGATGGAAAGCGTGGTTCACGTCGGCACCACGTTGGTGATGTTCTGGTGCTTGCGAGTTGCACAGGAGCCTCCGGATGAAAGCCATCCATATGGTCATGGGCGTGTCGCCTCGTTGTCGGTCGGATTCGAAGGCGGCATGGTCGTCCTCGCTGGTGTGGCGGTGTTGTGGCAAGTCGGCAAAAGCATCTGGCAACCCTACGAAATCGCCTCCTTCTTAGGCATTGGCTTGTGGTTGAGTGCCGCTGCTGCCGCGATCAATCTGGCGCTAGGTCGGTGGCTGGTGGTGGTCGGCAAGCGGACGCGCTCGGCGATTTTGGTCGCCGATGGCCACCACGTGCTCAGCGATGTCTACACCAGCGCCGGTGCCTTGATCGGTCTCGGCCTCGTTATGGCGACTGGCATGGTCTGGATCGACACCGTCGTCGCCGCTTTGCTGGCGTTCCTTTTACTGTGGGCAGGCCTGCGCCTCGTGCGGCAAGCGGTTGCGGGATTAATGGACGAAGCTGACCCCGCCATGCTCGATAGCGTGGTGGCGGTCCTCAACGAACTGCGCGATCCCGAGTGGCTCGATTGCCACAACCTCCGCTTGCGTCAGGCCGGCGATCACATCTACGTCGACTTTCATCTCGTCGTGCCCGCGCAATGGACGGTGGCCCGCGCCCATCACGTCAGCGAAACCATCGAAGCCGCGATTCTCGCCCGCCTCGGCCACGCGGGCGCGGTCTTCGTGCATCTCGACCATCCCGAGCGTCCCGAATACCGCGCCCTG
>CAYQAQ010000245.1:4185-5354 GCA_964415495.1 uncultured candidatus Brocadiaceae bacterium
CGGTGGTGGCGTAAGAGCGTGCGAAAGGTGATGGACGGTTGATGATCAGCATCAGTCTATTGATCCCCAGGCAACCATAAGATTCACTTATCAATCAAATGACCCCGTCCAGATTGGACGCCACTTCCCCATGGCCATACTCAGGGGACACCGCTAGGAGTTTGCCATGTTAGCCGCCTACCGTACCGCCGAAGCCGAACGCCTTGCCCAGAGCATCCCTGCGTTGCCGCTGACGGCGGAGCAAACCGTCGCCTTGTGTGCCCAGCTGGAGCGTCCGGTCGGAGACGAGGGCGCTGAATTGCTACACTTGTTGACCGAACGCGTCAGCCCAGGGGTCGATCCGGCCGCCAAGGTCAAAGCCGAGTGGCTTGGTGCCATCGCTCACGGCGACAAGACCAGTCCGCTGGTGTCACCGGTCGCGTCGATTCACTTGTTGGGCACGATGCTGGGCGGCTACAATGTGCCGTACCTCAGCCGTGAACTTGAGGGCAAACACGCGCAGGCAGCGGCGGATGCATTGGCCCGCACCATCCTGGTCTTCGACAACTTCGCGGTGGTCGCCAAGCTCGCCGATGATGGCAATGCTGCCGCCAAGCAAGTGATGCAACGCTGGGCCGATGGCGAATGGTTCACCAGCCGTGCTGAAATTGAAGAAGAGGTCGAGTTCGTTGTCTACAAGATCCCCGGCGAAACGAATACCGACGATCTGTCGCCTGCGCAGTCGGCGGTGACACGGCCGGATATTCCCGCCCACGCCTTGGACATGTACAAATCCAAGGACCCCTCTTGCATCAAGACCCTGATGGATTGGCGTGCCGCGGGCAAACGCGTGCTGATCATTGGCGATGTCTATGGCACCGGATCCTCGCGCAAATCTGCGACCAATTCCGTATTGTGGTACATCGGCCGCGATATTCCTGCCGTGCCGAATAAGCGCACCGCTGGGTTCATCATGGCGGGCAACATCGCACCGATCTTCCTCGATACCTTCCGCGATGCAGGCGGCATGGCCTTTACCGGCGACGTGTCGGCGTTGGCCACGGGCGATGTGGTGACGATCTATTCCAAGCGTTTGGAAGTGCACAAGAACGGTGCCAAGCTCGGACCTTTGGTAATCAAGTCGCCGACGGTGTACGACGAATATCGCGCGGGTGGACGGGCGAATCTCA
>CAYQAQ010000246.1:0-5330 GCA_964415495.1 uncultured candidatus Brocadiaceae bacterium
GGTCTGTGGCAACTCCACGCACCCACGCGCGGCTCTCGGCAGCATGGATTGGTTCGTCCGGCGCTGGGGCGGGGCATGCAGGCTTCCGGGAGCGACCTGAATAGGCCGTGAACGCAGGCCTTCTCTTGTTATCCTCAGGGTCATGGAGTCACTGACCCCCATCCTTGTCGGGATAGATGGCCTTGCGGCCGGCGAGCATTTCCTGCTGGATCGCGACCGGCCCATCCATGTTGGTCGCAGCTCCACGTGCGAGATCTCTTTGCAGCAAGTGCCGCGCTATCAGGCGCTGAGCGAAGCGCAGCGCGCGCAGTTGGTTGATTTTCAAAGTGTCAGCCGCAAACACGTGACTATCACCATTCGTGGCGACATGGCCGAATTGGAAAATCATTCGCAGATCGGCACGTGGTGCGATGAAGTGCGCTTCGATCAGCGCAAGAGCATCGCCCTGGATGCCAACGGTGTCACCTTGCGCCTGGGACTACGCGAACAATTCCGCTTGTTGCTGGTTGACCGTGATGGCCTCGATCAGTTATTGGCGCGCACGCGTCCGATGAATCTGAGCACGACGCGATTTCGCGGGCCCGAAGACCAGATTCCTACCGGCAAGCGTCAGGCGTTGTAAAAATGGTTTGCCAAAGCGTCATGAACCACGGCGCAGATTCATCGACGGGCATGGTCCGGTGGGCAGCATCCTGCATGGTGCATGGTGAGGCAACGCGGAGGAAGCGGTGCCGCGGGTCGTGCTCAAAGCTCTGAGAAAAGAGGTAGACAGGTCGAGATGGTTTGTGAGGGTGGAAGGTATTACTCACCCCAGGACTGATCCGATGACGATTGATCTCCCCACCGCCAAGCGCCTCTGTACTGCGCGTGAATTCACCTTCGTTCAGCACAGTCGTCCGCGGATGGTGCGGACCTTGTCGGATGCTGCCTTGCGCAACGACATCGGGCGCGCGATCTGCGCGACAAATTCCGCGATCTTGCGCATGGTCAGCGCCGTGAACAGCGGGGCACGGTGCGGGCGCGCGGCCGAAAGGCAGCCGATGGCAATGAGCGTACGGTCGCCAAGGCGGCGTTGTTTTCCGAGGTGCTTGCAGCCCTGACCGCCGAAGCCAAGCGCCGCAAGCAGCCCGGTGCCACGGCCAGCACGGGTAAGGCCAGCGCTGGGCGGAGCACGCGATCGGGGTCAAAGCCCAAAGCCACTGCGAAGGCGATGGGCAAGGGCAAGGCCAAGCCCAAGCCCAAAGCCAAGCCCAAAGCCAAGGTGAAGTCGGCGGCAAAGACCACGACGAAAGCGCAGACGAAATCCAAGACGAAATCCAAGACGAAATCCAAGACGGAAGCACAGGTAAAGGCCCAGTCGGCTTCGCAGCCTAAGACCAAGGGGAAACCGCAGACGAAAGCGAAGTCGCAACCTACGGCCTCATCCCAACCAAAGACCACGACCAAGAAGCACTCGTTGCCGTCGCCCGCACCAATGCCGGCACGCGCTGAGGCTCCCATGTGGCGTGCCGCTGCCAGCGAAGCGCCGGTGGCCGACGTCAATCGCCCCATTTCCACCCTGACCCGCCGCGGACAGGCGTTTCTGGCCCATGACCAGCGTTCGATTCAAGGCGTCAAACGCATTCCGCGGGCGCAGCGCAAAGCGCGTTATGGCAGCGTCAGCGCGTTGGGGCGGCGCAACCAAGCCCGCCGCGACCATCGTTGACGCCGAGGTCAGGACGCGCACGGCGACACTTCAGGCGTCCTGCGCGTCCTCGGCCAAGGTTTTGAGCAATTCCGCCGCTGCCGCCGCTTCCGCGCGGCGTCGACTCGACCCGAAGCCAGTGGCTTCATGGTCGGCGACGCGGGCCGTGGCAAGAAATTCCGGTGCGTGATCGCTGCCGCCGCTGCGCTCGCAGCCATAGGCGGGCAGACATTGGTGATGAGCCAATGACCATTCCTGCAAAGCAGTCTTAGCGTCTTCCGGCGCGCCGCCGAGCGGTTCTGCGAGTTCGGTGACGTACAGCTGTTCAATGGCGGTGACCAGGGCATCAAAGCCGCCATCGAGGAAGACCCCGCCGAGGAGGCCTTCCATCAAGTTCGCCTTCACCGAATCCGGCCACGGCTGTTCGAGCTGTTCGCCGACCAAGCAGATATCGTGCAGGCCAAATTGATCGAAGATGCGGGCGAGCGTCTGCCGACTCGCGAGCAGCCCTTTGCGGCGCGACAGGGCACCTTCGCTGGCAGTGGGATGACGACGATACAACAGCAGGCAGATCGCGGCTCCGAGCAAGGCGTCGCCGAGGAACTCCATGCGCTCGTTGGCGCGTTCACGGCGTTCATCGCTGGTCGACTGCGCCCCGCAGCGGCTCGAATGGGTGCTGGCCTGCTCGAGGAGGCCGTGATCACGAATGGTGTGCCCGAGAACCTCAGCAACGCGGCGGACGCGGGTGGCGGGAGCAACAGCATCGGTACCCATGAGGACTGGACCCTAGGCCAACCCACGCGATAAGAAAGGCCGTGTCCACCGCCGCCGCCGTTGATGTCCTGCTCGCGTGCAGTTCTTGCGGTCATGAATGCCGGGTACCCAGCCGCCTCATGGGCCGCAAGGTGCCCTGCCCGCATTGCCGCCGCCTGATCGACGTCCGGGTGCCGACCGCCCCCGAGGACCGCTTGGTCGGCAAATCCATCGGCAGCTGCCGCTTGGTCCGCCGCCTCGGCGCCGGCGCGCTCGGCGTGGTCTATGAAGCTCAGCACGAACGCCTGAACCGCCCGGTCGCGATCAAGTTGCTCTCGAGCAAGGCCGCTGCCGATCCCGATCTGGTCAGCCGCTTCCAGCGCGAAGTCCGCGTCGCGGCCAAGATCCAGCACCCGCACGTGGTCGGCGTGCATGACTGCGGCCACGACCGTGGCGTCCACTTCCTGGTGATGGAATACGTCACCGGCACCACCCTCGCCGGCTTGGTCGAAGTACGTGGCCCGCTGCCGTGGCAAGAGGCCTGCGGCTACGTGCGCCAAATCGCCACCGCTCTCGATCACTTGGCCCAGCTCGATATTATTCATCGCGACATCAAGCCGGCCAACATTTTGGTAACCACGGCTGGTGCGGCCAAGTTGGCGGATTTAGGACTCGCCAAGCAACTCGATCCGGCGGCCGGTGAAGTCAGCCTGACCATGCAGGGCACGGCAATGGGATCTCCTGCCTACATGCCGCCGGAGCAAGTCCGCGACGCCAAGGCCGCCGGTCCAGCCGCCGATCTCTATAGCTTGGGCGCGACCTTCTATCATCTGCTCGCCGGGGTGCCGCCTTTCGAAGGCGTCAACGGCGCCCAGATCATGATGCGGGTCCTCAGCGATGAGCCGCGCCCCATCGCCACGTTGGTGCCCGGCATCCCCGCCGGCATCGCTGATCTCGTTCACCGCCTGTTGGAAAAGGACGTCGCGGATCGGCCGCAAACCGCCAGCGAAGCGATTCAAGACATCGACGCCGCCTTAGCCGCACCGCAACAAGCGCGTCCGCGTCGTCGTCGTTCGGCTGCCAAGCCGAAGCGCAGCGGCATTACCGTCGTGCTCGTCGTCATCATCGCGCTCTTCGCCATCGCTGCCGTGGTGGCGTGGGCCGTGACCTGACGCGGCAGCCGAGTCCCGCCCATGCGCGTCGATTTCCACATGCACACGCGGTTCAGCGACGGCGGCTTGCCGCCTGAGGACCTCTTGCGCCAAGTGCGTCTCGCCCGGCTGACCCATTGGGCGATCACCGATCACGATACTTTAGCTGCGTATCATCATCTGCGCGGTCAACCCGGCCTGATTTCCGGCGTCGAGGTCACCGCCGAGCACGACGGCCACGAGGTGCACGTGGTCGCCCTCGGCATCGACGTTCAGCATCGCGGCTTTGTCGAGTTCCTCGCCAGCATCCGCGCCTTGCGGCGTCACCGCATCGCCGCGCTCATCGCCATGCTCGGCGAAACCGCGCGCTTGACCATTGCCGGCATCGCTCCGCATGCCGATACCGTCACCCGCTGGCATTTGGCGTCAGCGCTGGTGGCGATCGGACGCACGCGCACCGTCGGCACGGCCTTCGAAGAACTGATCGGCGACGCGCATCAAACTGAGTTGTCCCTGCCGCCCTATCCCACGCTCGCCGACACCGTTGCCGCCATCCATGCGGCGGGCGGCGTGGCGATCCTCGCTCATCCAGGCATATACGGCACCATCGCTCCGATTCTGACCTATCTCGATCACGGTTTGGATGGCTTGGAGACCCAGCATCCGCGCTTGGATGAAGACCTTGCTCGCGACTTGGTTGCTACCGCGGCGGCACGTCAGTGCTTCCAAAGCTGCGGCAGCGACACCCATGTCATCGGCAGCCGTCGGCCGGGCGAACCGCGTTCGGATGAGCGGGTGGCGGGATTGGTGCAGCGGTTGGTGGGTTAGGGGGGTCAGATGCCAGCCCTGACAACTATGGAATGACTCAAGGTTGCTCCCGAGATTATTCAATCCCCTAGAGGCCCTGTCATGAATCATTGGTTCAAAAGTGGCATTGAACGATTTACTCGCCAAGGCGTGCAGATTCCTGTGAATAACGGTGATATGGAGCGCCTTGAATCAGCGATTGGATTCCCATTGCCAGATGATTACAAATCGGTCATGTGTGAGTTCGGTGGATTTGAATTTGCCGACGGAGCGCTTGGCGGAGAGCCTATGATTGTAATTGATAGCCCATATGAGCTCGAACTAGCGAATGTTGACTGCCACAGAATGAACGGAATGAGTATAGGATCCGCATTTAAAGGTGGTTTTTTCCCAGTAGGGGGAATCGTGGGTCTGTGTTCATTATATCTTACAGTTGATCACTTAAACAATCCTGTGGCATCAAGGTGCATCGGAGGGTCAATTTTCGATAATGAAATTGACGCCGACTATGTCTGGGGTTCCTTTCGCGAGATGCTTTTGTCCTACCTTAGCCTACTGGCTAAGTGCAACAATCCGATCATTCAGTTTCATCGGGAGCGTCGACAGGAGCATATACAAAAGAAGCGCGATGACTTTGGGTCTATTTTAAGGGGAATCAATTTTTCTTGAATATACATAATTTAATTGACAAGGTGTTGTGTATACTGAACGGACTTATATCGCCGTGGTTAAAAGTCATCCGCTTACCCCTTTAAATGTAAGCGACCTTCGACGGGCACCACCGCGCCACCGGACATGGTCCGCACTGCGGTGCACGCGCCGTGCAGGTATAGCGCCCATGCAGAATCAAATAGTGATGCGCGTGCAACAGATGGCGGCGCGGCGTGCGCAGCAGCAACATGGATTCGGTTTGTTCCGGCGTGGTGCTGGCGGCA
>CAYQAQ010000247.1:0-1268 GCA_964415495.1 uncultured candidatus Brocadiaceae bacterium
GGTGGTGGTGCCGTCGCCGGCGTCTTTGGAGGCCTTGGAGGCGACTTCCTTGACCATCTGGGCGCCGATGTTCTCGATGGGGTGATCGAGCTCGATTTCCTTGGCGACGGTGACGCCGTCCTTGGTGACGGTGGGTGAGCCGAAGGACTTTTCGATCACCACGACCTTACCGGTCGGGCCCATCGTGACCTTGACGGCGTCGTTGAGCGTTTGAATACCCTTGAGCACTTTCGAGCGTGCGTCGGGGCCGAACATGAGTTGCTTAGCCATGAGAGTTGATTTCCTAAAATGAATGAGTGAGGGGGGAGTAGCGAGTGGCGAGTGGCGAGGGAGAGCGCGTGCGGCCTCGCCGCTCGCCACTCGCTGCTCGCCACTCGAGGCGTTAGCCTAGTTTCGCGAGCAGATCCGACTCGCGCAGGATGATGATCTCGTCGCCGTCGACGGTGATCTCGGAGCCGCTGTACTTGCCGAAGAGGACGGTGTCGCCTTCTTTGACGTCAGGCTTGGAGCGCGTGCCATCATCGAGCAGCTTGCCCGGGCCAACGGCCAGGACCTTGCCCTGCTGCGGTTTCTCTTTGGCGTTTTCAGGCAGCACGATGCCGCCCGAGGTCTTGGCTTCGGCCTCGACGCGCTTGACGACGATGCGATCGTCGAGGGGTTGGATCTGAGTCTGCTTTTTGGCTGCGGTGCCCATGGAAGGTTCCTTGAAGGAGAGAGAGTTGGTTGAGTGTTGAAGATGCGGGGAAGACGAACGGCTGACTCCGGCAGGCAGGTGCCCACCGGAGCCGGACGGACAAAGGACTTAGAAGTCCCCCATCCCACCCATGCCGCCCATTCCACCCATGCCGCCGCCCATCTCATCGTCGCCATGCCCGTGGCCGCCCTTGGCGTCCTTCTTGGGCTCCTTGATCTCAGCGATCATGGCTTCGGTGTTGAGCAGCAGCGCGGCGACCGAGGCCGCGTTGATCAGCGCGCTCTTCGAGACCTTGACCGGGTCGATGACGCCGGCCTTGACCAGGTCTTCGAAGACGTCGGTCTTGGCGTTGTAGCCGACTGCACCCTTGGCCTTGCCGACTTCGTTGGCGACCACTTCGCCTTCTTTGCCAGCGTTGGTCGCGATGGTGATCGTGGGCAGGCGCAGGGCCGCCTTGACGATGTCAGCGCCGATCGCCTCGTCGCCAGTGAAGTCGGCCTTGCCGATCGCTTCGATGGCGCGGATGTAGGCGGTGCCGCCGCCAGCGACGATGCCTTCTTCGACGGCAGCGCGG